>JANOSN010000372.1:0-1424 GCA_031415895.1 Polaromonas sp.
GCGATCAACCTTGCCGAACTCGCCGCAGGCATTGCTGTGCTACCCGTAGGCCGCAAGCGCACGGCACTCCAACACGCACTTGACCAGCGCATGATGCCGCTGTTTGAAGGCCGTATCCTCCATTTTGATGCCAAGTCAGCGCTGGTCTTTGCTAACCTAAGCGCCAAGCTGCAAGCCATGGGTAGTACGATAAGTTTCGCAGACTGCGCCATTGCGGCTGTCGCTATGGCTAACGGCTTCGCCCTAGCGACCAGAAATACGCGTGATTTTAAAAACACAGGGATTTCGTTGATTGATCCTTGGAGTTGGAAATTAAGTTAATGGAGTCTGAGCCCTTTTCTCTTTTTTCAATAGCGTACACCCATCTCCAAAAGCACGTCTAATACAAATAGACTATTTCTGAGGCGCAATTTTTACGCTAACCTCAAGGCGGCGGCTCATTCCTGATCAAACTTTATCAAAGCATGGAAAGTCAAGCCGCACCAAGGTTCGGCGCAAGGGCACCGCCAACGGGCCAGCACCGATTTGCAAGACCCTAACAAGCACGCGAGGGATCCACAATGAAAGTATTTTTAACCGGAGCCACTGGCTTCATTGGCCAAAACATCGTGCGCAAGATGCGCCAGCGCGGCTGGCAGGTGCATGCGCTGGTGCGTGATGTGGCGAGCGCACCGGCTCGCTGGCTGGTCGAGCAAGGCTGCACCTTGGTGCCTGGCGATGTGACGCAAGCACAAGGCCTGGCCCAAGCCATGACCGGCATGGATCTGGTGATGCACAACGCCGGGGTTTACGAGTTTGGCGGCAATGCTGCTGTTCAAGCGCGCATGCAGCAGGTCAATGTGGTGGGTACTGACCTGGTGCTGGGCGCTGCACTGCAAGCTGGCGTGCCGCGCACCGTGTATGTCTCTTCTGTGGTGGGGCTGGGGTGCACTGGCTATGCGCCTGATCCGGCTGTGCTCAGAGATGAAACGCACCGCCACGACGGGCGCAACGTGACACCCTACGCCCGCACCAAAGCGGATGCGCATCAAGTGGCACTGGCCTGGCGTGCCAAGGGCTTGCCACTGGTGATTGCCATGCCCGGCCCCGTGGTGGGTGCTAACGACCATGCGGCATTTGGCTACTTCATGCGCATGCATCTGTTGGGTGCCATGCCGCCGATGGCTTTTGGGGGCGACTGTACGCTAGGCTTTGTGGATGTACAAGCGCTGGCCGAAGGCCTGTGCCTCGCGGCGGAAAACGCACCCATTGGGCAAGACTAGATCTTTGCTGGCCACTGCATGACGCTAAAGAGCATGTTCGACCAATTGGCGCGCTACCCCCGTGGCATGAAGGTGCGCCTGTGGTTGCCGCGCTGGTTGATGCGCCCGCAACTGTGGCTGGCGGAGCCCTTGCAGCGCGCGTTGGGCCTACCGGCATTTTTG
>JANOSN010000373.1:0-2217 GCA_031415895.1 Polaromonas sp.
GGCACGGCACAAACCCACGCCGCCAAACCAACGCATTTTGCGCAGTACCAGCTTGCAATAGTGCTGCGGCATCTTCTAAACGGCCTTCACCTCGGTGCGACAAAAAGATCGCAGCCGCAGGGTAGCTACTGGGCAATACGCACGTGCTTGGTGCCAATTGGAAACGCACATGCTCTGGGGCCTGCTCACTTAATAAAGTAAAACTGGCCAAGTCTTGGTCTGCGTCTTGCGCGCTTGCGCCGTGGTGCAGCGCCCATTCAATGCGTGCAACATCTGCCAAGTAGGGCAGATGTTGCAGCTGCGGCGCAGCGTCTACAAACACCGCTAGCGCATCGCCCCATTGCGCTAGGTCGCCGCGCTGCGGCGGGTGCTGGTGCCAAAAATCGCGCGCTAAAAAGGCAAAGTTATCTTCGCCTACTAGCTGCGCCAACACAGGATAGGCAGCGGCTAATGCGCGCTGGGCACTGGCTTGTGCGTTAGCCCGATAGGCTGACAGGCCGCGTGAGGGTGCGTTGGAACGTGCGGCAAAAATTTGATCGAGCAACTGGTTTTGCTGCGCGGCTATTTCGTCAAGAGCTTGTGATGCAGCAATCATGCTGCGACCTCAAAGCGGTTGAGTGGTGCAGGCCTGAAATGCACTGCAGTGGCTACGGCATGGGCGCGTGCGGCTTCGTCTAGCAAGGTTTGTAGCGGCGGGATGCTGGTGTCCCACTCTATTAACGCGGGCACTGCGCCTAAATACTCTAAAGCATGTTCATAGACACGCCACACTCCGTCGCACACAGACGCGCCGTGGTCGTCGATCACTATGTCCTCCATTACGCAATGGCCTGCTAAATGGATTTCGCCAGCGCTGCCTGGGCGCAGTGCATCGAGCCAAGCATTGCAAATGCGTACGGCCTGTTCTATGTCAAGTGTGTGTAGTGATTGATTAGCGCCCTCGACGGGTGGAGCAGTGCCCACTGCAACGGGGGCCAATTGCGCATTGAGCGCATTGACATAAATGTTGTTCACGTCCACCAACAGCTGGCAACCTGTGCGTTGCGTAAGCGCGTTTAAAAACTCAGTTTCGCTAAGGTCACTGCCGGGCATATCCACATAGGCCGATAAATTCTCTACCAAGATCGTGCGCTGCAGACGGTCTTGCACCTGCTGCACATTGGCGCACAGCACGTCCAGCGAGGCTTGGTTAAATGCAATGGGCAATAAATCTGCGGCATGCACTTGCGTGCCTTGCCGAGTGCCACGCGCAAAGCAAGCATGGTCGCTCACACGCACTGGCTCAATACGCAACACCAATGCAGCCAAGCGCTCTAAGTGCCAAGCGTCAATGCCACTTGCCGAACCCAGTGCCAAGCCTACGCCATGCAAGCTGATGTCATAGTGCCTACGCGCTTGCGCCAGGGTGGCCAGTGCCGCGCCGCCTTGGGCAAAAAAATTCTCAGAATGGACTTCTAAAAACCCCAGCGGCGGCAACTGCTCTAGCACCTGCGCATAGTGGGGGTGTCGCCAGCCGATGCCTGTTGTGCCCACAGAAGTTTTGGCGATAACAGGCATGGCTTAGCGGCTTCAAGTCAAACGCGATGAACGATTAGCTCTTTTTCTCCATATCTTTCTTGGCGTCGCCCTCTTTCATCATGGCACCTTTTTTAGCCTGTTCAGCAGTCATGCCCTTCATGGTGGCGCAACTGCCAGCGACAACATATTTCCACTCGCCTTTGTCGTTGTCAACTTTAGACTGGCCCGCGCAAGAGTGTGTGCCTGCCAAGTTGGCGCAGTCGTTTTGGCCTGCTTTAGCAATGCCATAGCATTTTTCTTTGCTCTGTGCCAACACTGGCGTAGACATTAGGGCGGTAGACAAAAGTGAAGCAGCTGCAGCTGCGATCAAAGCACGTTGGTTCATAAAAACTCCAATGGAAAGTTAGTTAAAAAAGCTGCCATTGCAAATCAAACTTGCTTTGGCTGATCGTCAGTCACTGCAGGAGCAATTTTTCTTACGCACTCCAAAAAGTTGATAAAAAAAAGGCAAATTGTCACAATAAGTCAGCAATTTTGTCCCACACATCCACAGGGATACGGCCTGTAAAGCGCTCGACTACTTTGCCGTCTTTGTCTATCAGCAGCGCCAATGGTAGCTGTGCACGCGTTAGCGCGGCACTGCCTAAATTGTCTTTGTAACTGGCATCGCCCGTCCACAGCTGGGTAAAGCGCTGCTTT
>JANOSN010000374.1:0-5038 GCA_031415895.1 Polaromonas sp.
ACCGTATCGCGACCGTATTGTGAGTGACATCAAGCTCAAGCGCCCGATGAAAATTGTGATTGACTCGGGTAACGGCATTGCAGGTGCCACAGCCCCGGCCATTTTTCGTGCGATTGGCTGTGAGGTGATTGAACTGTTCAGCGAGGTGGACGGTAATTTTCCGAATCATCACCCCGACCCGAGCAAGCCAGAGAATTTGCAAGACGTGATTCGTACGCTGCAAACTACCGATGCCGAGATCGGCTTTGCCTTTGATGGTGATGGCGACCGCCTAGGCGTGGTGACTAAAGACGGACAAGTGATATTTGCCGATCGGCAGATTATGCTGTTTGCGCAAGACGTGCTACAGCGCGTGCCCGGCGGTACGATTTTGTTTGACGTGAAATGCACCCAGCGCCTGGCCCCGTTTATTGAGGCAGCAGGCGGCAAAGCCATGATGTACAAAACGGGTCATTCATTGATCAAAGCCAAAATGAAAGAAGTTAACTCGCCTTTCAGCGGCGAGATGAGTGGACATTTATTTTTTAAAGAGCGCTGGTTTGGTTTTGATGATGGCACCTATGCAGGCTGCCGCTTGGCCGAAATTTTGAGCGCACATGCTGACCCATCGGCCTTGCTTAATGCACTGCCCACCAGCTTTAGCACGCCTGAGCTGAACGTGCCGTGTGCCGAAGGCGAGCCGCACCGCGTGGTGGGCAAGCTGCAGTCAATCGCTACGTTTGAGGCACCCGCCAAAATGTCTGACATTGACGGCCTGCGCGTAGACTGGCCTGATGGCTTTGGGTTGATTCGCGCGTCCAACACCACACCCGTGCTGGTGCTGCGCTTTGAGGGCCACACACAGGCCGCCCTGCACCGCATTGAAGCTGAGATGATGGCGCTGCTGAGGTCAGTGAAACCAGATGCGCAGATTCAGGCGGCGGCGCACTGAAGCTGGCTGCACTTTTTAAGCCAACTGCCTTCAGCCTTGAACATTCTCATTGTCAAACTCTCGTCTTTAGGTGACGTGGTGCACACCATGCCCGCCGTGCAAGACATTCGCCGTGCGCTGCCTAATGCACAGATAGACTGGGTCGTAGAGCCCGCGTTTGCACCGCTAGTGCAGCGCTGCGCAGGCGTGCAGCGCGTAGTGCCGTGCGCGCTGCGCACCTGGCGCAAGTCGTGGTGGACTGCGGCTACGCGCACAGCATGGCGCGCTTTTAAAACCGAGCTGGCGCAAGTGCAATATGACGCTGTGATTGACTGCCAAGGCCTCGCCAAATCAGCCATCATCGCGCGCTGTGCGCAGCTATCAGATGGCGGCAAACGCTACGCTATGGCTAACAGTACCGACGGCTCAGGCTACGAGGCTGCAACGCGTTGGTTGGCCGATGTGGCTATCGACATGCCGCAGCATGTGCACGCGGTAGAGCGTTCTAGACTGCTGTGCGCGCAGGCTTTGGGCTACCAACTGCAAAACACTGTAGATGGTGAAAAAAACCAATCATATGGCCTTGTAGTCCAAGCATTTACTGCTCAAGCAGCTACGAAATATGTAGCAGATAGAAATATTGCATTCATCCACGGCACATCGCGAGAAGACAAATGCTGGAGCGAATTGCATTGGGTGCAGCTAGGCCAGCGTTTGATGGCGCAGGGCTACAGCATTAGCCTGGTTCATGGCAACGATGCAGAGCAGCAGCGCAGTCAACAGATAGCTGCAGCACTGGCTAGTTCAACTGGGATGGTCGATGGCGGTGCAACTGGGTGCGTTGTGCAAGTGTGGCCTCGCATGTCGCTAGACGCGTTGACCGACCAGCTAGCGCAGTGCGCAGGCGTGATAGGGGTAGACAGTGGTTTAAGCCACATAGCCGTAGCGCTAGATGTGCCGCACGTGCAGCTGTATAACTTTGCCACCGCGTGGCGCACCGGGCCACGAGGCGACGGCATGGGCATGCGGCGCCAGGTCAGCGTGTTTGCGCAGCCCGAGCCAAGTGTGGACCAGGTGTGGCAAGCGTGGCTGCAAGTCGCACCATCAATTCAAGCTGCTTCAAACTAACGCTATGAACCTCACACGCAGCCTGTACAGCTTGGCCATGTGGCTAGCCCAGCCCGTGCTGCGCGCCAAGCTGCTCCGCCGTGCCGTGGCCGAGCCTGCCTATGCCCAGCACTTGCCCGAGCGATTTGGTTTCTACGAGTCCACTAGCGCGCATCAGCGTGACATGCAAGGCTATGTGTGGATGCATGCAGTGTCACTCGGCGAAACACGCGCTGCCGCCATACTGTTGGCGCAGTTACGGCCCTTGCTGCCCGGCATGCGCCTGCTACTGACCCACGGCACAGCCACTGGGCGCGCAGAAGGTGCCAAGCTGCTGCAACCCGGTGACGTGCAAGCTTGGCTACCGTGGGACACGCGCAGCGCGACAGCCCAGTTTTTTAAGCACTTTCAGCCGCGCATCGGCATCGTGATGGAAACCGAGGTGTGGCCCAACCTGTGCGCCGCTGCCAGCAGCGCTGGCGTGCCGATGGTGTTGGCCAACGCCCGCTTGAACGACAAGTCATTGCGCGCTGCGCAGCGCATCGCGTGGCTAGCGCGTCCAGCGTATGCCAGCTTTGCGCAAGTGTGGGCACAAACCGATGCTGATGCACAGCGCTTAAAACTGGTCGGCGCGATCAACGTGAGCGTGCAAGGCAACGTGAAATTTGATGCCACCCTCAACGATGCGCAGGTACAACTAGGCCGCGCATGGCGTACTGAGTTGCAACGCCCGGTGGTCATGCTGGCCAGCAGCCGGGAAGGTGAAGAGGCACTGTTTTTAGAGCAGATTAAGGCTGTAGTCCAAGTATTTACTAATTTGTCAGCTATAAATTCAGTAGCAAATACGTCATCATCCAAAGCGCAATGGCTCATCGTGCCGCGCCATCCACAGCGGTTTGACGAGGTGGCAGTACTCATCACGCAAGCTGGTTTTACAGTGTCACGCCGCTCTCAGTGGGCGGATACGGCAACCCCTGAGTCTTTAGCTACAACTGAACCTGCCCTTGATCTTGATCTTGTACCCGAGCTAGCCGATGTGTGGCTAGGCGATTCGTTAGGCGAAATGGCGCTGTACTACGGCTTGTCCGACTGCGCTTTGCTAGGCGGCAGCTTCGCACCACTGGGTGGACAAAACTTGATCGAGGCCATCGCCGCAGGCTGCCCTGTAGTGATGGGCCCGCATACTTTTAATTTTGCAGATGCTGCAGCAACTGCGCAGGAGCAGGGGGCTGCGCTGCGGGTGGTGGACATGGCGCAAGGTGTTTCGACTGCCGTTGAACTTGTGATGCTTTCCGAGCAGTTGCATGCCATGCAAATCGCTGGTGAGCAGTGGTTGTCGGCATCGCGTGGTGCGGCGCAGCGCACAGCGCAAGCTGTGGCTCGATTGTTGTAGATTTTGTAATTGGCCAGCCGTGCGCACCGGGAAGCTGGACTCGACGTGGGACATCTCGCTGAAAAAAGTCTCCGAGAACACGCGCAGACTAAGTGAGTATTTGCCCGTTTGGTAGTACAACGCGCCTCTCTACGATTTTGACATCGACACGACCCCACAGCGTCACGTGCTAATTCCCTTTTATGCCGCTACGCCGAATTGGAACAACCGATCTACTTTGGCTAACGTACTAGCCCATCCACCGCCGTGCCCTATGCCGACGACGCAAAGGACGTGCTAGTGGTGCGGGTGACCTTGCCGCTGGCCTACGCGGCGGGACACCTGTTGGCGGGGTGCACGAGTTGGTTAGGGCCTAAGCCGCTGACTTATCTTTGGAGTCGTTTGATGCCTCTTGCGTCGAAGTCCGTACATTTTCATACGAGAATATGTCCCGCCGAGCCCTTGCTCCAAAGCCCTTTACACGGACGTCAGCGAGTTCATCGTTAAGCTGATTCAGACGCTTTTCGGTATCTATCTGACGCTCAATTTCTTCTGGATTCTCGTCTTGAACTGACCGCTCAGCTAAATGACGGATATTTGTACTCAAAAGAATGGCACATGCAAACGGCGCGATCCCATACGCGATGGCGAGCCAATACATGGTGGGGAAGGATTCACCACGATAAATCTTCCCTGGCAAAGACAGAGTTTCATTAATTGCCAGCGAGCGCGGATTAACGCTATTGAAAGACTTGTATTTCTCAGTTGCTCTGTCAACTGCACTGCGTATGCTAGCCACTTCCGAACTGAAGTTTGCAGGAACGCCAGTATTGTCAAGTGCTTTAAAAAATTCATTTAACCGCGCTTGTTGCGCGTCCAAGCGCCCCGCTCCAGCCTGAATATCTGCCAGCAACTCCCGCAATTCTGTACTCGTTGTCACCTTACTAGGAGTTAACTCAAGATCAACGAACTGTGTACGCGATTGTTCATATGCCTTAAGGCGTGCTCGGTAGATAGGACCCGCAACTGCAACGCCGGAGTCATCCAGACCACGGCGCGCACGTTGTGCATGCTCCTCATACTCGGCAGATTTTTTGTTGTAGACGCTACTGGATTGGTCAAATAGTGTATTTATCCTATTGCGTAGCCCGTCAAGTTCGCGGTTATGCACATTTACAAGTTCTTGTCCCTGTGACTCTTTAACCTGCGAGAGCACTTGGTGCACGCATTCTAAGGCAATAATTCCGCCAACAATAGCGCACAAAGCTGGCACCCAAAACAGCTTAGCAGGCCAACGAGCAGACCGCCAAATCCCTGGGATGTATAGCAACGCTAAAACTGACGATGTTTGTAACCCAGCGGCAAACAGGTAAATTGACCATTCCGGCATAGCCTTGAAGTTTTCCGAAACGATCAGCCCGTGGCCTACAACTAAGATTGACCAAGCATTCATGCCTAGGTATGTCAGGCCAAGCAAGATCAGCATCACGCGACCATAGAGGAAGTGACGATTTTCAGACATATTTTATCCTTGTTGGTTTTGTGACAGACACACGGGCAGCGCAACCGCTGCCCGTGCTTCTTTATTGTGGTTAGAAACTACCTTGGCTTCGACATCCACCACGTCGGGCGGCGCTGTAGCTTTTTTG
>JANOSN010000375.1:0-1081 GCA_031415895.1 Polaromonas sp.
GCAGCGGGTGCGCACGGTGCAGCGAAAGCCAAGACAGTGGCCAAATCTGTAGTTATGGCAACTAGCCAACATGCCACCGCTAAAGCTGCATCAGCAGTGGCCACTAAAGCAACCGCCAAAGTGAAAGCCAAAGTGAAAGCCAAAACTGAAGCCGCAGCAAAACCGCCGGCACGCAAATCGTCTAGCAAACCTGTAGCTAAACGTAAAGCCTCTTAAGCCTGCTAGCCCCTGCTGAGGTAGGGGCCGCAGATCGGTAGACAGTAAAGCAGTGTGTACAGTATGGCTTTGATGAACCGCCCACCAGCCACCTCAGTCAAAGCGCTTAGCCAAGAGGCGCTGCGCATTCACGCCGCGCTGCCCCAAACCCAGTGCCAGCGCTGCGGCTACCCCGACTGCGCAGGCTACGCCCACGCCATTGCCCACGAGGCCGCGCCCATTAACCAGTGCCCCCCCGGCGGCGCCGAGGGCCTGCAGCGCCTAGCCGCCCTCACATCACAAGCTGCCACCGCGCTGAACCCGCAGTTTGGCGTAGCGCAAGAGCGCACCGTCGCCTACATTGACGAGGCCTGGTGCATCGGCTGCACCTTGTGCATTAAAGCCTGCCCAGTGGACGCCATCATCGGCAGCAATAAACACATGCACACCATCATTGAGGCCGACTGCACTGGCTGCGAGCTGTGCATACCCGCCTGCCCGGTAGACTGCATCGAGCTAGAAATCACCACACCCGGCCACACCGGCTGGCAAGCCTGGAGCCAAAGCGCCGCTGATCAAGCGTTGCAACGCTATGAATTACATAGCTATACAAGTAATAAACACTTGGACTACAAGGCTAAAAAGCAGGTAAAAGCACTGTCTGACAAGCTATCTGACCTGCCAGCCCACAGCCGCATCACCGACCCCGCCGTATTAGACAAAAAGCGCAGCATGGTAGAGGCGGCTATGCAAAAAGCGCGTGATAAAAAAGCCCAATAGTCATGTCTGCATTGTTGCGCAACTTGGTCACCGTTTTGCTGGCACTCATGCGCTACGGCAGCGCAAGGCCGCTGGCCACCGTGGTGTGCAAGTTTTGGGTCAGCCC
>JANOSN010000376.1:0-1168 GCA_031415895.1 Polaromonas sp.
AAATTTTTACCCTCAGTGCGCGTCACATTAATGGTAATCGCAGGCAGTTGCGCAGTTTGCGGGCTGTTGGCAGTTGGACTACCAGATTCGCTTTGCGCCAACGCTGTAGGTAGCGCACCCAGTGCAAGATAAATAGCCACAGAACCACTATGCAGAGATATGTGATGCTTCATATTGCCTCTCCTATCTTTATGTTGCCCTCTAAGATGGATGGCACATACAAGTAATTTATAGTTACTTGCACCGGCCTGCGCGATCACTTGCGAGACAAGGTAAATGTGCCATCAACCAATTTGCTATATTTATGATAGCTGTTTGAGCAGTAAACACTTGGACTATAGTGCTATTTTGTCATCAAAAACCTTTTTAAGCACTTTGCATGCCCATGGCCTGCGCCAGCAGCGTGTACGAGCGCTGCTGGGCTGTTGCATCATGCGTCCAGGTGATGATGGCGATTTCTTCAACTTCCAACGCTTCGCTGAGCGCACGCAGTTTGGCTACTACTTGCGCTGTGCTGCCTACCAGTGCGTCTTGGCGAAGCGCGTTCAGGCGCGGTTGCTCGGCGGCAGAATAGTCGCGGTCTGCATCGCCCGGCGCTGGCAGTGCGCCGATGTGGCCCAGATTGCGGTCCATCTTCCAGCGCTGGCGGCTTTTAAACTGGTGCCAGGCTTCTTGCTCGGTGTCAGCGGCCAGCGCCCATACGCACAGCGCGGGCTGCGGCTGGGGGGTGATGGCGCTGGGTTTAAAGCTGCTGCGATAAATGTCCATCGCCTGCTGTGCGCCCTGCCCGTCAGTAATGAAATGGGCAAAGGCGTAGGGCAAACCAAGCTGCGCTGCCAGCTGCGCACCATAGTCGCTGCTGCCTAGCATCCACAGCGCGGGCGCGGTACTGCTGTGCGGAAATGCGTGCACACCGTGGCCGGGGTGGCCCATGGGCATGCCGGTGGTGAAGCTGCCAGCAGGCAGGTCAGCGCCCTCTTGCACCCAAGCTTGCAGCTCTAGCACCTGCTGGGGAAAGTCTTGCGAACGGTGGCGGTCAGCGTTCAGCAGCGCGCTGGTGCGCTGGTCGCTACCGGGGGCGCGGCCTACGCCCAGGTCTATGCGGCCGGGTGCCAGCGCGTCCAGCACTCTGAACTGCTCAGCCACTTTCAGCGGCGCGTAGTGCGGC
>JANOSN010000377.1:0-4864 GCA_031415895.1 Polaromonas sp.
AAATGGGGATTGCAGCAAGCTTAACAAGCGTTCAACTTCAGAAATATCTTTTAGTTTCGCTTTTTGAATCGCCTGTTCACCCAAGTGGTTACGCAGGACGTACACAGGGTTACTTTTACCCATCAAATCGGCCTGTAGTCCAAGTGTTTGCTGCTCAAGACGCTCTGAATATGATAGTAACCAGACGTCCCACGATTGCCGGTCTAAGAACAAATCGCGCACGGGTTCATAGTCGCGGTTGGTGGCGCTGGCGGTGAGGCGGCTCCAAAAGATGGTGTAGTCCACTTTGTTTTGCGCCAACAGTTTGAGGACGCCTTCAATCAACTCTTTGTCGCCGTCTTGGCTGTCGCTTAAACCTAGTTTGTGGCGCAGGCGCATTTCTAGCTGCTGCGGGAAAGTAGTTTTATACGGCTCTAGTGCGGCGATCGCTTCGTCTTGCTCACCTTTGGCGCTGATTAACGGCAACAAAGCTTGGCCTAGGCAAAACAAATTCCAGTAAGCGATGTTGGGCTGACGGTTGTAGCTGTAGCGGCCTTGGGTGTCGCTGTGGTTGCAAATGTGGGTGGGGTCAAACACATCTAAAAACTGAAACGGGCCGTAGTCAATCGTCAAACCTAAAATGCTCATGTTGTCAGTGTTCATCACGCCGTGGCAAAAGCCCACCGCTTGCCACTGCGCCACCATGATGGCTGTGCGCTCGCTAACGGCTTCTAGCAGGGCGGCGTAGGGGTTCTTAGTTGCCGTGCAGTGCGGGTAAAAGCGGCTGATCACATAGTCGGCCAGTGTTTTTAACTCCGCATGTTGCCCGCTGTACGAGAAATGCTCAAAATGCCCAAATCGAATAAAGCTGGGTGCGCAGCGGGTGACCACGGCTGCTGTTTCAATCTCTTCACGGCGCACTGTCTGGTCAGAGCCAGTGACACACAGCGCCCGCGTGGTGGGTATACCTAGGCCATGCATCGCCTCTGAGCATAAAAACTCACGGATAGAGCTGCGCAGCACCGCGCGACCATCGCCCATGCGCGAGTAGGGCGTCAGGCCAGCGCCCTTGAGCTGAATTTCCCAGCCTTGTCCATCAGGTGCCGTCAACTCGCCCAGCAAAATCGCTCGTCCATCGCCCAATTGCCCTGCCCATTGGCCAAACTGGTGGCCGCTGTACACGCTAGCCAGTGGCTGCGAGTTGGGCAACACGGTGTTGCCCGTCAGCGCTTGCAGTGCCTCGTCAGACTGCATCCATGCATCTGACAAGCCCAGCGCCTGTGCTGCGCTGCGGCTAGTGCTAACCCAATAGGGTGCAGGCATGGGGGTGGTGGACAAGCGGGTAAAAAATGCCTCGCCTAGCTGAGAAAAATGTTGGGTATCAGTTGCAAATTGCATTTGTGTATTGTCTCTTAATTGTCCTGACTGCTTAGATTTCAGGGGATTCCCGCACAGCCAGAGCCTAAGCAATGCGACATACTCAGTGCATTGCACTTTGGAGATAAAACATGCTAGGCTTAATGCAGTCGCAACCTTTGCTAATTTCAAACCTGATTGAATTTGCCGATCAGCACCACTCTGATACTGAAATCGTCTCGCGCCGTGTTGAGGGCGACATTCACCGCTACACCTGGAGCGATGTTGCCAAGCGCTCGCGCCAAGTGGCCAACGCGCTAGACGGTATGAATTTAGCGTTTAGCGACCGCATTGCCACGCTGGCATTGAACGGTTACCGCCACCTAGAGATGTACTTTGGCGTCAGCGGCTCTGGCAAAGTGCTGCACACCCTCAATCCGCGCTTGCACCCCGACCAACTGGTGTGGATAGCCAACCATGCCGAAGACCAGGTGCTGTGCTTTGACATTAGCTTTTTGCCCCTTGTGCAGGCCGTACACGCCCGCTGCACCACGATTAAGCATTTCATTGCCATGTGCGATGCAGACAAGCTGCCAGCTGACAGTGGCATTCCCGGTTTAATCAGCTACGAAGCGTGGATAGGCAAGCAATCCAGCACCTACCACTGGCCTCAGTTTGACGAAAACACAGCGTCTAGCATGTGCTACACCAGCGGTACTACAGGCAATCCCAAAGCTGCTCTGTATTCACACCGGTCATCCACGCTACATGCGTACGCCGCTGCGCTGCCAGATGTGATGTGCCTGAGCGCGCGCGACAGCGTGTTGCCCGTGGTGCCTATGTTTCACGTCAACGCTTGGGGCATTCCGTACAGCGCGGCACTCACGGGATGCAAGCTCGTGTTTCCAGGCCCAGCGCTAGATGGCAAGTCGATTTATGAGCTGCTAGAGAGCGAGCAGGTTAGCTATGCAGCAGGCGTGCCTACCGTATGGCAAATGCTGCTGGGCCACATGAAACCTGCGGGCTTGAAGTTCAGCGCCCTTAAGCGCACGGTGATTGGCGGCAGCGCCTGCCCACCCGCCATGATTCATGCTTTTCAAGAAGATTACGGGGTTGAGGTGCTGCACGCTTGGGGTATGACTGAAATGTCACCACTGGGTACGCTATGTACTTTGAAGAATAAGCATTTGTCGCTGCCTAAAGATGCGCAAATGCAAATTCGCTTGAAGCAAGGCCGCGCTATTTATGGCGTGGAGATGAAAATTGTGGATGCTGACGGCAATATGCAGCCGCATGACGGTAAAGCCTACGGTGACCTGCTGGTCAAAGGCCCCTGGGTAGTGCGGGAGTACTTTAAAGGCGAGGGCGGTAACCCGCTGACCGCAGACGGCTGGTTTCCCACGGGCGACGTGGCCACCATCGACCCCGATGGTTTTATGCAAATCACCGACCGCAGTAAAGACGTCATCAAATCAGGCGGTGAGTGGATTAGCTCGATTGACATTGAAAACATTGCCATGGCGCACCCCGCTATTTTGATGGCCGCCTGCGTGGGCATGCCGCACCCTAAGTGGGACGAGCGGCCGATTGTGGCGGTGGTTAAAAAACCAGGCACCGAGGTGACCCGGGACGAGCTGATCAAGTTCTACGAGGGTAAAACTGCCAAATGGCAAATTCCTGATGACGTTGTGTTTGTGGACGCGATTCCGCTGGGTGCCACAGGCAAGATGCAAAAGATGAAATTGCGCGAACAACTTAAAGACTACAAACTGCCATCGTTGTAAGTTATCAATTTAGTCGCAAAAGAGATAGGGATTACGGGCAATCACCTAGTTTTTTTGTCTACTTTGTCCATTACTCTTTGCGTTGTAGAAATACCTTATCCTATCGGAGACATTCATGACATTTACATTGAAATTTATCGCTGCTACGGCAGCCTTGGTTTGTGCCACTAGCGTATTAGCTCAAAAGGGCGAAACCGTAAAGATCGCCTTGATCGACCCGCAAAGCGGTTTAATGGGCCCAGTGGGTTTAAACCAGCTGAAATCTTGGCAGTTTTTTGCTGATAAATTCAGCGCTAGCAACCCTGCTGGCGTAAAGTTTGAACTGGTGGCCTTTGACAACAAGCTCAGCCCAACCGAGAGCTTAAATGCCCTCAAGGCTGCTATCGACCAAGGCGTGCGTTACATCACCCAAGGTAACGGCTCTTCAGTGGCTGGCGCCTTGATTGACGCGGTCAACCGCCATAACGAACGTAACCCAGGCAAAGAAGTGGTGTTTTTGAACTACGCTGCTGTTGACCCAGACTTTACCAACAGCAAGTGCAGCTACTGGCACTTCCGTTTTGACGCAGATACATCTATGAAAATGGAAGCGATGACGACTTTCATGAAAGACGAACCAGATGTTAAAAACGTCTTCTTGCTAAACCAAAACTATTCGCACGGCCAGCAAGTAGCTAAGTTTGCCAAAGAAAATTTGGCCCGCAAGCGCCCTGACATCAAAATCGTAGGCGAAGATCTGCACCCATTGGCGCAGGTGCGTGACTTTGCACCGTATGTTGCCAAAATCAAAGCTGCTAACGCCGACACCGTGATTACTGGTAACTGGGGCTCTGACCTCGCATTGCTAGTCAAGGCTGCCAACGAAGGTGGCTACACAGGTAAGTTCTACACCTACTACACCGGCGTTACAGGCACCCCTACTGCACTGGGCAGCACCATGGAAGGCCGCGTTAAGCAGGTCGCCATCATGCACTACAACATGGGTGGCCAGATGGGCCAGTGGACCAAAGAGTTCAAAGGCAAGTTCAAAGACGATATGTACACCGGTCAAATTCCCACCGTGTACACAGCATTGTCACAAGCCATGGCCAACGCTAAGTCGACCGACCCTGTCAAAGTCGCGGCTGCACTGTCTGGCCTAAAGTTTAAAAACTGGAACGGCGACATTGAAATGCGCAAGCTAGACCACCAGTTGCAGCAGCCAGTTCAAATGATGGTTTGGCAAAAGGCGGACAAAAAGTACCCTGAATTTGCAGAGGCCACCAACATGACCTTGGCCCCCGTCAAGGAGTATCCAGCGTACATTGCCAGCACGCCTACCAGCTGCCAGATGAAGCGTCCGTAAGCCTAGGAGCTCCCGGTCTGCGGTAACATGACTTCGCGGCACTGCTGCGAAGTCATTTTCATTTATAGCCACACCATTATTGCCAATAACAACTAAAACTCCATGGAATTTTTCATCATCTCCATGCTCAATGGCCTAAGCTACGGCCTCTTGCTGTTTATGCTCAGCTCTGGGCTGACGCTAATTTTCAGCATGATGGGCGTACTTAATTTTGCGCATGCCTCGTTTTATATGGTGGGCGCCTATGTGGGCTACTCTACGACTGGCCTGATTGGTTTTTGGCCTGCTTTGATCGTGGCCCCCTTGGTAGTGTTTGCGATGGGCGCAATATTTGAAAAGTATGCGCTGCGCAGGGTTCACCAGTTCGGGCATGTACCCGAGCTGTTAATTACCTTTGGCC
>JANOSN010000378.1:0-3454 GCA_031415895.1 Polaromonas sp.
GCCGCCGTAGCAAAGAATACCTGTGATACCCGAGGCAGGGTTATGGGTACGCGATGTCGCCAAAATGGCATCAATATGCTCTGGCTTGGATGGATCACTTAAACGGCTGACGTAAAGAAGGCGAACTAGCATGGTGATCTCTTTTAAAAAATATTGATTTGCGAAAAATATTGCCGCAAACGGGCTATTGCTGCCCAGCGTTTTGGCGCGGAATCAGCGACAGAAATTCGCGGCGCAAGTCAGTGTTCTTCAAAAAACTACCGCGCATCACCGAGTTGATCATTTTGCTGTCCATGTCTTTCACTCCGCGCCAGCCCATGCAGTAGTGGCTGGCCTCCATGACGATAGCCAAGCCATCAGGCTGTGTTTTAGCCTGGATTAAATCAGCCAGTTGCACAACAGCTTCTTCTTGAATTTGTGGTCTACCCATCACCCATTCGGCCAGTCGTGCGTATTTGGACAGGCCAATCACGTTGGTGTGTTCGTTGGGCATCACGCCAATCCACACTTTGCCAATCACAGGGCAAAAGTGGTGGCTGCAGGCGCTGCGCACTGTGATCGGGCCGACGATCATCAGCTCGTTTAAATGCTCGGCGTTGGGAAACTCGGTGATATTTGGTGCCTTAACGTAGCGGCCATTGAACACTTCGTTTAAATACATTTTGGCCACGCGACGTGCAGTGTTGTTGGTGTTGTGGTCGGTGTCGGTGTCGATCACCATGCTTTGCAGCACGCCCTTCATCTTGTCTTCCACTTCATCTAGCAGCTTGGCCAACTCGCCAGGCTCAATGAAATCAGCGATATTGTCGTTAGCGTTAAAGCGTTTTTTAGAGGCTTTGATACGCTCGCGGATGATGGTAGACATGGGGGTGCCGATGTCAGTGTCGGATGTGGTCATGTTGGTTTTGATTTTCATTAACATGGCAACAATGTTACCCCAAATTAAATAGTAAGGTTTTTGGTTAAAAGTCCAAGTATTTACTGATTCACCTGCTATGCATTCAATAGCGTTTTTAGTTTTCGGGCTTTGACATCGTACAGCGCCTGGTCAGTAGCGGTGGCCGGTGACCCACAGTGCGGCGCGCATGGCACCAAAAGCTATACGGTCGCGCACGCGCTGTGCCCACGGGCGGTGGGCGTAGTCAGCTGGATTTATCTTTTGGCCGCCATGCTGCATGGCGTGTTGTAGCTTGGTACGCAGGCTTTGCGCAAATGTGCTGCCCTGCACCACCACATTGGCCTCGCGCGCTAGCAGCAGGCTTAGGGGATCAAGGTTAGATGAACCCACAGTAGCCCAAGCTTGGGCTTGGTCTGCGTCGATCACCGCCACTTTGGCGTGTAAGAAACTAGCGGCGTATTCATGGATCTCAACCCCCGCCTCTAGCAGCGCGCTGTACACCGGGCGGGCTGCGTGGTATTGCATAAAGTATTCGTATTTGCCCTGCAGCAGCAGTTGCACTTTAACCCCCCGTTTTGCGGCAGCGATGATGGCTTTGCGCAGCTTGCCACCGGGCAGAAAATAAGCGTTAGCAATAATGATGTCGTGGCGCGCTTGGCCTATGGCATGCAGATAAGCGCGTTCAATATTTTTGCGGTTGCGCAGGTTATCGCGCAACAGCAGACATGCGCGGCTGGTGGGCGCTGCCTCTGCCAACGCATCATTGACCAGCGACTGCACCACCGCCTGCGCATGGCCACCACTGCCAAACACCACCGAGCGCGAGCTAACCCACGACGTCACCGCTGCGCTGATTTGGCGGCGGCGCAGCTTGTACATTGCCTGCTGGCGGTCCCACAGTTGGCCCATGGTGTCCATCATGGTGTCTACCAGCGGGCCACGCACGCGCACCGAAAAATCAAAACGCGGGGCCTCTAAAGCGCCATGGTTAGGGTCGTGGTGATCGTCCAAAATATTAATGCCACCACAAAACGCCAGCGCGTTGTCGGTGCCGCCATCCACCACCACCAGCTTGCGGTGCAGCCTACGCCAGCCGCTGGGCAGCAATATGCCCAAGCTACCTAGCGGGTTAAACACCTCATACTGCACACCCGCTGCGCCAAAGCGCTCGCGCCAGTCTGCGGGCATACTGCCCGTGCCTACGCCGTCCACTACCAGTTGCACACGCACGCCGCGCAGGGCCGCACGCGCCAGCGCTGCACCCACATCAGCGCCCGAGGCAGTGAAGTCAAAAATATAGGTCTCCATGCGAATATCGTGCTGCGCAGCATCCATCGCCTGCACCATGGCCGGAAAAAACTCGGCCGTGCCCTCAAGCAACGTAACCTGGTGACCCGGTGCAAATTGCGCCATAGTTCAGTGCCCCTCTGGCAAAGCCAGGTCTACCAGTAAAGGCAAATGGTCAGACATGCGCGCCCACACCGCACCACGCGGCACATGGCTAGCCACCAGCTTGGCGTGGCGTGCAAACACATGGTCGATCTGCACCAATGGTAGCCGCGACGGAAACGTAGGGTGCCATCCATAATCGATAGGTATGGCGTTAGCTCTGTTTTTCATAGCTGCGTTAGCCCAGTTAACTGGCGCTACAGGGCTATTAAAGTCACCTGCAACCACCAAAGCAGCAGATTTAGGAATCTCGCGGTCTATAAACAGGCCCAGTTGCGCCAGCTGTCGTCTGCGGCTGGCGGCAATTAAGCCTAGGTGCACCACGATAACATGCACAGGTGCACCGTGCACCAGCACTTCGCAGTGCAGCAGGCCGCGCTGCTCAAAGCGGTGGTCGCTCATGTCCTCGTGCTGGTGGGTAATCACAGGCCAGCGCGACAGCAGCGCGTTGCCATGTTCGCCGTGGCGGGTGTGGGCATTAGTGCGGTACACGGCCTCGTACCCTTCGGGAGCTAGGTAGTCAGCTTGGGGCAGCTCAGGCCAGCGGGTAAAGTGTCCAGCCTCTTTGCGGTTAACGCTGCGCACTTCTTGCAGGCAAACGATGTCGGCGTCAAACTGCTCTACCGCATGCACCATGTCATGGATTTCAAGGCGTCTGCCTGGCCCCAGGCCACGCACACCTTTGTGAATGTTCCATGTGGCGACGCGCAGGTTGGCAAGTGGTGAAGGCTTCATGGGGCTATTGTGACAAATAACTTGTGCATTGCTATGACAGGTGGTTTAAAGCCGTTTTAGTGATGATTTAGCGCTGTAGTCCAAGTATTTATTACTTACTTTGCTATTGAATTAATAGTAATATTGATTTGCTTGAGGTTCTTTTGAACTCCCCTGTGGCAATGCGTTTGTTCGTTGTTTACCTTGGACGGGCGGCGGGACATATCGCTGCAAATACTGTTCGCTTTACTCCGTTCGCCCTGAGCTTGTCGAAGGGTTCGCTAAGGCTTCGACAAGCTCAGCCCGAACGGGATGGGTTTATGCGAACAGTATTGGATACGCTCCCACCGCTTCACCCTGGGCAATGTTGTAGTTTTAAGTCACGCGCTTCGG
>JANOSN010000379.1:0-3796 GCA_031415895.1 Polaromonas sp.
ATCGTCGCACCTAGCGACATGATGGACGGGCGCATTGGCGCTATCCGCGCTGCCCACTGCGTCACGAAAAGGGCCGTAAAACGCGCTGGCGTATTTAGCGCTGTAGGCCATGATGCGCGTGTGTATGAAGCCCTTGGCCTCCAATGCAGCGCGGATAGCGCCAATGCGCCCGTCCATCATGTCGCTAGGTGCGACGATATCTACACCCGCTGCAGCTTGTACTAACGCCTGCTTTACCAACAGCGCAACGGTGGCGTCGTTGATGATGTAGTTAGCATCGTCCAGCACGCCGTCTTGGCCGTGCGAGGTAAACGGGTCTAGCGCCACGTCGGTCATGATGCCCAGCTGGGGGTAGTGCTTTTTAAGCTCACGCACGCAGCGGGGCACTAGGCCATCGGGGTTCCAGGCTTCTTGGCCATCGGGCGTTTTTAAAGCGCTGTCAATCACGGGGAACAGTGCCATCACTGGAATGCCCAGCTCTGCGCACTGCGCGGCCACTGGCAGCAGGTGGTCAATGCTCAGGCGCTGCACGCCGGGCATGGATTTCACGTCTTGGCGCTGGTTCACGCCGTCCAGTACAAACACGGGGTAAATCAGGTCGTGCGGCGTAAGCGCATGCTCGCGCACCAGGTTACGGGTAAACGCATCGCGGCGCAGGCGGCGCGGGCGGCTGTGGGGAAAGCTGGGGATGGGTTGCGCAAAGGTCATGGATAGATTGTGCCGCAAGCCACACTCCAAGGGTGTCATACTGCGTTTTGTAAGTTCGAAGCCAGCTAATGCACTACTAAAGTTTTGCGCTGAGCAAAGTAATTGTCACGCGCGAGACTCTATCGTAAATAGTTATACCTGATAGCCTTTAGTAACCAAATAGTGACTTGAAATTACTTGGTGGGTTTGTTAAATTTCGACTTGAGTGGTACGCCACTTCCCGCTTTTCCTCCCTGAGCGGGTGCCTCAATGTGTGACAGCAAAAAAGGCATTCTCAGCCCCAGCTTGACTGGGGCTTTTTTTTGCCTGAAATTGTGCGGTACGACATAGCCACACCCATTAGGCTAAGCGCCACACGTGCCAGTAGCTGCGTTTAACTAACTTGGCATACACTGATGGCATGCTCTGGATCAAAGCCTTACATATTTTTTTTGTGGCCAGTTGGTTTGCCGGTTTGTTTTACTTGCCGCGCATTTTTGTGAACTTGGCCCAAGTACAAGCCAACTTGGCCGACACCTCGCCCAACGAGCGTCTGCGCCTGCTGCTGATGGCGCGCAAGCTAATGCGCTTTATGACTTTATTGGCCGTGCCAGCGCTGGCCTCCGGGCTGTGGCTGTGGCTGGGTTATGGCATTGGCAAAGGGCCGGGCAATGGCTGGATGCACGCCAAATTAGCAGTCGTAGTGCTAGCCATGGGTTACCACCAAGGTTGCGGCGTGCTGCTGCGCAAGTTTGAGCAAGACACCAATACCCGCAGCCATGTGTGGTACCGCTGGTTTAACGAAGTGCCAGTGTTGCTGCTGTCGGCGGCAGTTATTTTGGTGGTAGTTAAGCCGTTTTAAGCTATGGGCTACCCTAACGCATGAGAGCCCACCGCAGTTCTGCCACCGCGCTGGCTTTGTTGTATGTGCTGCTAGTGGTCTATGCCAGCCTGTATCCGTTTAGTGATTGGCGTGACCAAGGCTTGGGCTTATTTGATTTTTTAACCGCCCCTTGGCCGCGTTATTGGAGCCAGTTTGACACAGCGGCCAATTGGGCGGGGTACATGCCATTGGGCTTTCTGGCCACGCTGGCGCTGGTGCGCACCACGACGCTGCCGCGGCCTGTGCTGCTGGCTACGGTAGCGCTCAGCTTGTTATCACTGTGCCTTGAAGCGTTGCAAACCTACCTGCCCCGGCGTATTCCAGCTTTATCAGACTGGATACTTAACAGCGTAGGCGCATTGACTGGCGCAGCGCTGGCCAGTGCGCTAGAGCAGTTGGGCGTGGTAGAGCATTGGAGCCGTTTTAAAGAGCGTTGGCTGGTACAAGATTCACGCGCCCACGTGGTGCTGTTGACCACTTGGCCTGTAGCACTGTTGTTTCCGGTGGCGGTGCCCTTGTCTTTAGGGCAAGTGTTTGAGCGCTTAGAAACTGCTGTATCAGACAAGCTGATTGGTACACCGTTTTTAGAATGGCTACCGCTGCGCGCTGTGGAGCTGCAGCCCATCACCGGCTTGGGCGAGCTGCTGTGCGTAGCGCTGGGGCTGCTAACACCTTGCTTGCTGGGCTACACCGTGCTGAAAACGCCAGCGCAAAAACTACTGTTATGGGTCGCTGCCTGCCTTTTAGCCGTGCTGGCCAGCAGCTTATCGGCCGCACTGAGTTACGGTCCTGAGTACGCTTGGGCTTGGATGGCGCCGCAAGTGTTATGGGGTCTTGGAGTGGGTGCGGTGCTGAGTTTGGCCTGCGTCCCGCTGCACAGTCGGGCATGCTTGGTGGCTTTGCTGATTAGTTTGGTGTGGCAGCTGAGCATCATTAACACGGTGCCCAGCTCACCTTATTTTGCGCAAACTCTGCAAGACTGGGAGCAAGGTCGATTTATCCGTTTTAACGGCTTAGCCCAGTGGATTGGCTGGGCTTGGCCTTATGTGGCCTTGTTGGTGTCTGTGCGGCGTTTAGCACGGCGTGTGCAGTAGCCCTACCCCTGTCAAAGCTGGTGCAAGGGATAAAATCGCACTATGGATACTTCCCTAACACCTGCCGCTGCTGAGACTAACTCTTACTACGAGCGGCATATCTTCTTTTGTACCAACCAGCGCGATGATGGCCGCGAATCATGTGGTGACCATCATGCCCAAGGCGCTGCTAAGCACTGCAAAAATGCCGTCAAGGCGGCTGGCCTGAGCGGCCCTGGCAAAGTGCGCGTTAACCAAGCTGGCTGCCTGGACCGCTGCGCCGCAGGCCCTGTGTGCGTGGTGTACCCCGAGGCTGTGTGGTACACATTTGTCGACCACGACGATATTGACGAGATCGTAGAGTCACACTTGAAAAACGGTAAAGTGGTGCAGCGCCTGCTTACGCCCGCACATTTAGGCAAGTAGGTTTTTATCCATAAAATAGTGCTGTAGTCCAAGTATTTACTGCTTAAACAGCTATACAATTTATAGCTTACTGGTTTGCAGTGCCCGCACAGCGTATGAACTCTCACACTGAAAAATTGCAACTCATCGGCGCTGCTGGTGCGATAGAAGCCTTGCGCGATCAGCCTGACGCACAGCCGCGCGGTGTGGCCATAGTCACCCACCCGCACCCACTGTTTGGCGGCACGATGGATAACAAAGTAGTGCAAACCATGGCCCGTGCTAGCGCGCAAGCAGGCTGGACAGTAGTACGGTTTAACTTTCGCGGTGTGGGTGCCAGCGCTGGCAGCTATGACGAGGGCCGTGCTGAAACCGATGACCTGCGCAGTGTGATTGAGCAAACTTGCGCAGCCGGTACACCGCTGTGTTTAGCAGGTTTTTCATTTGGTACTTTTGTGGTGTCGCATGCGCTGGCTTTCGCAGCACAGCGCAACGTGTTGGAGCATATTGTCTTGGTGGGTACAGCAGCCTCGCGTTTTGCTATTGCGCCCATCCCACCTGAATTGCATGCGCGCACATTGGTCATACACGGCGAAGTAGACGACACAGTGCCGCTGGCCAGCGTGATGGACTGGGCCCGGCCCCAGCTACTGCCTGTTACGGTTGTGCCTTCGGGCGGGCACTTCTTTCATGGACAATTGCCGCTGCTGAAATCTTTAGTGTTGCGCCACGTGTCTGGTCAGCCACT
>JANOSN010000380.1:0-1107 GCA_031415895.1 Polaromonas sp.
CGGCTTCGGCGTAACCCAAACGTTGGGCTTCTTTCAGCACCTCGGCAAAGGGCAAGCCTTTGTCGCGCATTTCGGAAAGAATAAAGTTGGTGGTGCCGTTGATGATGCCGGCAATCCACTGGATGCGGTTGGCAGTCAGGCCTTCCCTGAGCGCTTTGATGATGGGTATGCCGCCTGCCACTGCGGCCTCAAACATCACCATCACGCCTTTGGCTTCAGCGGCCTGAAAAATCTCGGTGCCGTGCACGGCCAGCAACGCTTTGTTGGCAGTGACCACGTGTTTGCCAGCGGCAATAGCTTCCATCACCAACTGCTTGGCAATGCCGTAGCCGCCGATCAGCTCGATAACGATGTCGATGTCAGGGTTGGCTATCACGGCGCGTGCGTCGCTTACTACCTGCACTTTGTCGCCTACGGCAGCCTTAGCACGCGCGGTGTCCAAGTCAGCCACCATGGTGATTTCAATGCCACGGCCTGCGCGGCGCACGATTTCGTCATGGTTGCGCTGCAAAACGGTAAAAACGCCGCCGCCGACAGTGCCAATGCCTAAAAGGCCTACTTGTATGTTTTTCATGTGTTTTAGGGGCTAAATATGCTTGTAGTCCAAGTATTTATTACTTATATAGCTATTAAATTGATAGTAATTACGCCTTAGCGTGTTGCACGCGATAGGCCGCTAAAAACTTGGCAATGCGGCCAATGGCCTCGCGCAAATCGTCTTCATGCGGCAAAAACACCATGCGGAAATGCTGATTGTCTGAATAGTTAAAACCCGAGCCTTGCACCAGCATCACGCGGGTTTCTTTGAGCAGTTCCATAAAAAACTGGCGGTCATCGGCAATAGGGTACAGCTTAGGGTCGAGCTTGGGAAACATGTACAGCGCGGCATCAGGCTTAACGCAAGTTACACCGGGGATGGCGGTAATCAGCTCATACGCCAGGTCACGCTGGCGGCGCAGGCGGCCACCTTCTTTGACCAGGTCGTTGATGCTTTGGTAGCCGCCCAGCGCGGTTTGAATCGCCCATTGGCCGGGCACGTTAGAGCCAAGTTTTAAGTTGGCCAGCATGTTCAGGCCTTCTACAAAATCTTTCGCCTCATGCTTGGGG
>JANOSN010000381.1:0-3717 GCA_031415895.1 Polaromonas sp.
TTGCAGGCAAGCTTTTTAGCCTGCGCAGGCCTAGCATCTGTGGCTCACATTTACTTTTAATCACAAGGACGACACACCATGGTTCACGAAAATTTTAAGGCAGCAGTCATACAGGCTGCTCCCGTGTTTATGGATCTCAAAGGCACGCTGGTCAAATCTATCAAGCTGATTGACGAGGCCGCCGCTAACGGCGCCAAGCTTATAGCTTTTCCAGAAACTTGGCTGCCCGGCTACCCGTGGTGGCTGTGGCTGGGTGCGCCTGCTTGGGGCCTGCAGTTTGTGCCGCGCTACCACGCTAATTGCATGCGCGTAGACGGGCCTGAGATGGCCGAACTGTGCAAAGCAGCAGGTCGCGCAAAAATTAACGTCATGTTTGGTTTTAGCGAGATTGATGGCGGTAGCCTGTACATGGCGCAAGCGCTGATAGGGGATGATGGCAAATTGATTTACGCGCGCCGCAAGCTCAAGCCCACACATGTGGAGCGCACCCTGTTTGGCGAGGGTGATGGGTCCGACTTTCAAGTGGCCGACACCAGCGTGGGTCGCGTAGGGGGCTTGTGCTGCTGGGAGCATATTCAGCCCTTGTCTAAATATGCGATGTATTCGATGAATGAGCAGGTGCATGTGGCAGCGTGGCCGTCGTTTACTGTCTACCGAGGCGGCGCCTACGCACTGGGCCACCAAGTCAACATGGCTGCCAGCCAAGTGTATGCCGTAGAAGGCAGCTGCTACGTGCTGGCAGCTGTGGCCATCACAGGCCAAGATACGTTTGACATGCTGTGCGACACGCCCGACAAAACCGCCATGCTTAACCCCGAAACAGGCAAACCAGGTGGAGGGTATTCGATGATTTTTGGCCCCGATGGCAGGCCATTGTGCGAACATTTGCCAGAAGACAAAGAGGGTATTTTGTACGCCGACATCAGTTTGCCTATGATCTCCGTGTCTAAGGCAGCTGCCGATCCCGTCGGTCACTACTCACGCCCAGATGTTGTGCGCCTGATGCTGGACCGTACCCGCCGCCGCCCGGTGGTGAACTTTGACCAGGGCCTGCGCCAAACCGCAGAGTCCACAGCTGAGCAAGCTTAAGCCCAGGAGCCCTGTCATGCACCAATTTACCTACACCGATGAAGCGCGCAAACTGCAAGACCGCTTTGATACCCGCAACCTGGCCGACGCAGAACTGGCAGTGATCGTGCACGATGAGCTGAGCGACCCCGACAAAGGCTTTATCAACTCAGCCGAAATGTTCTGGTTAGCGTCCGTTGACCACAAAGGCTCACCCACTGTCAGCTACAAAGGTGGCGGGCCCGGCTTCGTGCACATCTTGAACGACAAGACTTTGCTGTTTCCTAACTACGATGGCAACGGCATGTATTTTTCGATGGGCAATATCGCCACCACGTCCGAGATTGGCATGTTATTTATGGCCTTTGACCGCCCCGCACGCTTGCGCGTGCAAGGCAAAGCCACGTTGACCGACGATAAAGCCATGGTCAGCCGATTTCCGGGTGCGCAGTTTGCAGTCAAGGTAGACATCACCGCGCTGATCACCAACTGCCCGCGCTACATCCCGCGCATGCAGCGCATGGAGCCATCGCGCTATATTCCTAATTCTGTTACAGGTGAGCAGCACATCCCCGGCTGGAAGCGGATTGACGCGATACAAGCCGTGCTGCCCAAGCGCGACCAAAACAAAGCCGACACGGTAGGCGGCTTGATCACCATGGACCAATGGGGCGGCATGGTGGCACAGGGCAACCCGTTGGCCTAGACTGTTCGGTTATTGAGCGGTGTGAAATTCACGGCTGAAGTCGGTTTGAATTTACCTGCGATCTTTTTGCGTTGCAGACAAAAGTCCAACTTGCGGGCTGGGCACGCTCTAGCACTTGGTGTGTACGGCTACGCGGCTGTCCTCCGCCCTGCGGGCTCCCCCTTGATGCCGCTACGCCGCACACACCAAGCGCCAGAGCTGCGAATAGTTCGGTATACGCTGCTGCAGAACAATCGCCAAGTCGGCAAGAGCTGGTCGATGGTGTACTCAGCGTAGCGGCATTAAGGGGGAGTTGGCTGCCCTAGGCAGCCACGTAGGACAGCCGCGCAGCTGAGCACGCCATCGGCCAGCTAACGTACAAAACAATGATGACTCGTCTGACCAGTGAAGTATTAAGCGTTGCGCAACAGATGCTGCTTGGCAAACTGCACATACCAATCTAGGCAGGCTGGGTTAGCCATCGCATCTTGGTTCACCACCTTCTCCAGCGGCTGGCCTAGCATCAGTTTCTTGATCGGCAGCTCTTGCTTTTTACCGCTGAGGGTGCGCGGGATCTCGGCTACGTGTTCAATTGTGTTGGGTATAAAGCGTGGTGACAAAGCGGTTTTAATGGCGTTGTTAATTTTATCTTTGAGTGCTGCGTCTAGCTGAACACCAGGGCGCAGCGCAACGAAGAGTGGCATGTAGCTTTCTTTGCCCAAGTATTCCAAGTCCACCACCATCGAGTCGAGCACTTCGGGCAATGCTTCTACCGCGCTATAAATTTCGCTGGTGCCCATGCGCAGGCCCATGCGGTTGATCGTGGCGTCGCTGCGACCATAGATGATGCAGCCGCCGTCTGCGCCAATTTTGAGCCAGTCGCCATGCCGCCACACAGGTTTGCGGCCGCCTTGGCCGTCATCGATGGTGTACATATCAAAATAACTGGATAGATAGCGCTTGTCGCCATCGTCGTTCCAGAAATACAACGGCATCGACGGGATGGGCTGCGTGCACACCAGCTCGCCCACCTCGCCCACCACAGCTTGGCCGTCTTCGTTCCACGCCTCTACTGCACAGCCTAGCAAGCGGCATTGCATCTGACCGGGCACCTGCGGCAGCTCGCGGTTACCGCCGATAAACGCACCGCAAAAATCGGTGCCGCCAGATATATTGCACCACCAGATCTCATTGCTGTACGTTTGCACTGAGCTTGTCGAAGTGTTCATGAGTCCTTCGACAGGCTCAGTACGAACGGGTGGAGCCTTCAGGTCTCTAAATTGCGCTATCCCCCAGCGCTGCACCTCCTCAGGCAGTGGCGACCCGGTGCTGCCCAGTGCGCGCACGCGGTGCAGGTCGCCGCAGCTGGCAACGTCTAACCCGGCCTTCATGCAGTTGGTAAAAAACGCTGCGCCCGCGCCAAAGTAGCTTACCTTGTGGCGCGCGGCAAAGCGCCACAGCACCGTCCAGTCCACCTTGTCTTTACTACCCGAGGGGTTGCCGTCGTAGATACAAATAGTGGTACCGGTGGCCAGCCCGGCCATCTGCGCGTTCCACATTACCCAGCCTGTGGAGCTGTACCAGTGATAGCGCTCGCCCCACGAGTTAGGGTGATAGCTGCAACCCACGTCGTTGCCCAGGCTCTTCATCGCCAGCAGCGTGAGAATGATGCCGCCGTGGCCGTGCACGATAGGCTTGGGCAAGCCCGTAGTGCCGCTAGAGTACACAATCCACAGCGGGTGATCAAAAGGCACCCAAACCGGTTCAAAAGCTGCCGTTTGTGCATCATTTCGGCTTGTAGTCCAAGTATTTACTGCTTGAGCAGCTATAGTTTTAATAGTATTGCTTTTATCGGCAAACGCTGTATTCAGCACCATCACATGCTGCACAGTAGGCAGCCCGGCGCACAGCGACTGCACTACTGCGCTGCGGTCCAGGGCCTTGCCGCCGTAGTACACGCCGTC
>JANOSN010000382.1:0-2234 GCA_031415895.1 Polaromonas sp.
TTGGGTTGAGCTGCTGGTAGTTGTACTTGCTATAGATTCAATAGCTGGTTGAATAGTAAATACTTGGACTACAGGCTGATTTTCTTGTAAAAGTGCGTTTAAAGCAGGGCTCAGGTGTACATGCAGGCCTGGATTGGCCGCGTCGCCCACGCTGGCGTGCTCAGCGTCGGCACACGCAGGGTTGTCGCGGCCTTGGGCTATTTGCCAGCTGACGGCGTCCCACACTTGGTGCAGGTCTTGCAGTTTGGCGGCGAATACTTTTTTGGTGTCACGCCAAATGGTAATTTCACCTACGCCTACGTTCAAATTGCTGTCTACCGCAGCAGGGCGCGTCTTGCCGATAAAGTGGCTGTGCTTTGATAGGTGGTGCTCGCGCAAGGTTTGCATCACGTCGTTGCGCTGTGATGTTTTGACTTGAATGACTACGCCCAGTTCTTCGTTAAACAGCGCCTTCAGTGTCATTTCTTCGCGCCTTGCGCTAACCTGAGTGCTCCAGTTTTTGCTGTCGCCCACTTCCATTCGGCTGTCGGTAATGCCGTCGCCTTCTAGCAGCAGCATGTCGACATTCAGAGCCACGCCTACGTTGCCTGCAAAGGCCATCTCGCACACGGTGGCTATCAGGCCGCCGTCGCCTTTGTCGTGGTAAGCCAAAATGCGGCCTTGGGCGCGTAGGGCATTGATGGCGTTGACCAGGTAAATGAGTTTTTTTGCGTCATCTAAATCAGGTGTTTCTTGGCCTTCTTGGTCTAGCACCTGCGCCAATATGCTGCCCGCCATGCGCTTGTGGCCTTGGGCTATGTCGATAAAGATGAGGGTGGTGTCTGCCTCAGCGCGGTTGAGCTGCGGGGTCAATGTGCCGCGCACGTCAGCCAGCGTGACAAATGCGCTGATGATGAGGGACACGGGGGAGGTGACTTTATGTTTAACTTCTGCTCCGCTACCAGAGGGGCCAACATTCTCTGTCCACTGCGTGCGCATGCTAAGTGAATCTTTACCCACGGGAATGCTGATGCCCAGCGCGGGGCACAGCTCCATGCCAATGGCTTTCACGGTGGCGTACAACGCAGCGTATTCGCCCGGCTCGCCGCACGCGGCCATCCAGTTGGCCGACAGCTTGACTTTGGGTAATTCAATCGGTGCGGCCAGCAGGTTGGTAATGGCCTCGGCCACGGCCATGCGGCCCGAGGCTGCGGGGTTAAAAATAGCCAGCGGTGTGCGCTCGCCCATGCTCATGGCCTCGCCTGCAAAGCCGGATAAGTCGGCCAACGTCACAGCGCAGTCGGCCACAGGCACTTGCCATGGGCCTACCATTTGGTCGCGGTGGGTGAGGCCGCCCACCGTGCGGTCGCCGATGGTGATGAGGAAGCGCTTGCTGGCTACCGTGGGGTGGCTTAGAACTTTGATCACGCTGTCCTGCAGGTCAACGCCAGTCAGGTCTATCGGTTTGAATTCGCGTTTGACGCTTTTAACATCGCGGTGCATTTTGGGCGGTTTGCCTAGCAGCACGTTCATCGGCATATCGACTGCGCATGCAGTTTTCGTTCTCCCTGAGCTTGTCGAAGGGTTGGCAGAGACTTCGACAAGCTCAGTCCGAACGGAGGTGTTGGATTGCGAAAAATCACCAACGACCAAATGCCGCTCATCGGTCGTCACCCCAATCACCGCAAACGGGCAGCGCTCACGCTCGCAAAAGCTTTTAAACAGCTCTAGCGACTCGGGCGCAATGGCCATCACATAGCGCTCTTGGCTTTCGTTGCACCAAATTTCTTTAGGTGCGAGGCCGCTTTCTTCTAGCTGCACGGCAGACAAATCAAAGCGTGCGCCACGGCCCGCGTCGTTCACTAGCTCGGGAAAGGCGTTGGAGAGGCCACCTGCGCCTACGTCGTGAATCGCGAGAATCGGGTTGGCTTCTTTCAGCTGCCAGCACTGGTTAATCACCTCTTGCGCACGCCGCTCAATCTCGGGGTTACCGCGCTGCACAGAGTCAAAATCAAGCGACGCAGCGTTGGTGCCCGATGCCATCGAGCTGGCAGCGCTGCCGCCCATGCCAATGCGCATGCCGGGGCCGCCTAGTTGGATGAGAAGTGAACCTGCAGGAAAAATAATTTTCTCAGTCTGCGTAGCGTCAATCGTGCCCAAGCCGCCTGCAATCATGATGGGCTTGTGATAACCCCAGCGCTGGCCTGCAATGGTTTGTTCAAACGCACGAAAATATCCGTTCAAGTTAGGGCGAC
>JANOSN010000383.1:0-14440 GCA_031415895.1 Polaromonas sp.
GTGAGATCACGTGGGCTGTCGGCAACAAAAATTAGCAGGTTATCGCGGCCCTCGGGGCCGCCGGCTTTGACGCGCCAGTTGGGGCGCGGTAAGGTGAGCTGCTGGCCGGCTTCGATTTTGTTGGACTGGTCTAGGTCGTTGGGAAAAAGTAAATACATGGACTTGTTGTCTGACCCTGCCATGGCCACATAGACGTAGCCTGCGCGGTCGGATTGCACCATAAAGTCTAGGCTGTCTTGGCCGATTTTGAGTTTGTCTTTGCCCAGCACTACGCGCACATTGCGCTTAGCGTCGCGCTGATCAAACATTTGGCGCAGGGCTTGCTCGCCACTTAGCTGCGCCGTAGCTGGTGCAACTACCACTGCGGGTGCTGGAGGGCTGATAGCTGGTGCTGTGGCTGTAGGCACCGGTACAGGTGCAGCTGCAGTTGCTACAGGTTTCGGCGGCGCTGTTGGCGTAACCGCTACTTGGGCTAGAACAGGCGCAGGTGTTTGCGTTGCCGCAAGCGTTGGCACCACCACAGGTGCCAGCGATGCCACCGTGGCTACAGGCGCAGCTTGGCTAAACCATGCAGGTACAAAACCTGTATTGCCCGACAGCTGGATGTTGTGCGCTTTGAAGTTGGCATCGTTCTTCATGCGCTGGTCAATTTTGGTTTGCGCGCATTGGCGAATTTCGTCCATGCTGATAGCACCCGAGCCGTCCAAATCTTTGGCATCGCGCAGCATGCAGTCGCGCATAAACTGGGTGGCCAAGCCGCCTTTGTTAGAGTCATCAAAACTGATCTCATTGTCTTTAGACGCGCTAATGTGGATCACGTCTTGCGGCAGCGCACCGGTTTTAACTTGCTCTACCACCAGGTTGCGGGTTTTGACGTTAACAGGGCGGCCGCACTCTTCAGTGATGGATGCAAACTTGGGGCGCAGTGTGCCTTCGTCATCAGGATTGATAAATCCGCGCGTGCGTGCAGGGGCAGCGTTGGCCACTAAGCCGCCAGAGTGGCAGGCGTCGTACATGACAAATAGTTTGTCGGTTTTAGTGGTGATGGGCTTGAGCAGCTCGCTCATTTCGCGGTTGGTAATAGTGCCGCTTTGGCCGCCGTCATACGCTAACAGTGCCTCGACACAGCCGCCTGCTGCGGGGTCGTTGTAGCGGGTGCCGTGGCCGCTGTAGTGCACAAACACGCGGTCGCCGTCTTGCACCTTGGCGTTCAGGTCAGCCATGGCTTTGCGGATGTTGGCACCTGTGGCTTGGCTGTCTTGCAGGTAGGTGATGTTGCTGCTGGGCACTTGCATGGCCGTGGCCATTTGGGTGGCCGATTCGCGGTCGATGCGCGCGCCGGGCAAAGGTGGGGTGTCCTTATCCGCATATTGGCTAACACCGATGATGAGTGCGTGGCGGTTGCTGCGCGCTGGCAAGCTGCGCACGCCCAGTGTGAGTGCGGCGTTGACGGTGCCACCCGTGGCCAAGCGGCCTGTGTCGCTGCCCGACACGGCAGAGCTTGCGGCTTGCAAATTGAGCGTAGATGCGCGCACCCAGCCTAGCTTGCCAGCGTGTTCTACATAGGCCCAGCCACCTTCTAGGCTGACCACGCGCAGGCTGGCCCCAGCAGGCACCGAGCTGATCACATTAGCGCTGGGCAGTTTGTCGGCACGCAGCTCGGTAGCGCGGGCGGCCGATGTGCTTTGGGCGTAGCCCAACTGCGAAGCGCTTAAAGCACTGATGATGCACAAAGCTAATGCCGTGCGCTGTGACCATGCTTTTAAGCGTGCTGCAGGCAGCTTGGGCGATTTGTAGGTTGTATGTGTGTGATGGTTTTTTGACATGGTGGCGATCTCCTCTAAAATTTTATGCGGCCGGTTTGGCTAGCTGTGCGCAGGCGCTGCGTGCACGCTCAGCCCAGTCCGAGCGGCCAGTGCGCGCAGGGACAGTGGTGGGTTCGGTACAAGCTTGGCAGCCTAGCTGCGCTAGGCGGGTAATTTTGCGTGCAACCTTATTGGCCTTGGGCTCTGGCGATGTGGGTGCTGTCGGTGCTAGCACCGTAGCGCGTAACTGCACTAGCTGCTGCAGTGGCCCAGCTACAGCCACAGTGTGCAGCAGCTCAGGCCAGCGCAGCTGGGCGGGCCACGGGGCAGTGGCGTCACCGCCCAACACGCGGCAGTGTGGGGCTTGCTGCTCTAGGCTGCGAATCAACGCGTCTAAGCCTACATCGGCTGCCGGGCGCTCTAGCTGCAAAGCCATTACACCTAGCGCAGTGTCAGAGGCACCATCAACCCAAGCGGGGTTGCACCAGTAGTTGCGCCGCCAGCCATTCCACAAACGCAGCAGAGCAATAAATAGCAGTGCAATACCAGCAGCCAAATGCAAATCTATAAACACTGGGCTGATATTGAGCGACAAATAACTGATACCCACTAGTGCGCCCGGTAGCAGCAGCAAAGCCGCGTCTAACGAGCTGATGCCGCTCTGCTGCACCCACCACGCCATGCCCACGCACAGCGCCATGGCCAAGGCCGCCAGCAGCCAGCGGGGCAGCTCGGCCAGGCTGCGTTGATTGACCGCGTTGTCGATAGCTGTTGCCAAGCTGTCCACGCCTGCATGCTGCGCACCCAAAGGCGTGGGGTGGATGTCGTGCAGGCTAGACGCTGTGGAACCTATCAACACAATCTTGCCCGCAAAGCTGGGCAGTGGTTGGGCAGTTTTGCCGCCTTCGGCTGCACTAAACACCTGCGCAAAAGGCACGCGGGGGTAGCTATTGGCCTTGGCACGCCAAATCATCAGTGGATCTGCATTTTTAGCATCAAATAGCCTTGTAGTCCGAGTATCCATTGATTTACTAGCTATGAAATTAATAGTACTGCTGTGGTTGATAGATTGCGCCACGCTCCAAGCTAGCGACTGAATTTGGCTACCATCACCCAAGGCTTCTAGCAGGCGGTAGCGGCGCAGCACGCCATCGGCATCGGGGTAGCCGTTGTTGTAGCCCAGCTTGCCAGCTGCAACAAAGGGTAGCACCGGCGGGATAAGGGCCACAGTAGACAGTGTTGATGAAGATAGTGTTAAAGCGCTGGTCGCAGTTGCCCACAAGCTGGGCAGCACAGCACGTGTCACCTTGCTTTGCACGTCATACACATCAGGCAAGCGCACCACCGAAAAATGGCTGCGGGCGCTGCCCTTGGCTGCTTCGTCAAAAGCTTTGTCACCACCGGGTGACAAACGGTCTGCGTCGCTAAACACCACGTCCCAAGCAATGGCCTGTGGGTTTTGTTTTTCAACATAACCCAGCACCGTGGCCAGTGTGTCGCGCGGCCACGGCCAGCGGCCAAACTCAGGCGCCATCTGCGCCAAAGAGGCTTCGTCAATGTCTATGATCACCACGCGCGGGTCTGGCGCAGCGGTGTAAAAGCGTGCACGCACCATCGCGTCGTAGGTCGAATTTGCCAGGCCGCCTGAGACTTTAAGTACAAATAAATCGAGCACTGCCCAAAGGCAAAACACCAACGCCAAGCCCCACGTTACGCGCGATGCAGGCAGCGCGCCAAGGCGATGGGTAAAGCTCTGCCAAAGATTCATGTGGTTTATGGTTCAGCGCTGCGACAAGGCTTGGTCAGCGCCGCGTACTGAGAAGCTGGTCAGCTCATAGCGATCACGCCGATTGAAGCTGCCATTGGCGTTGCGCGACTCTTCGTCCCACGCTACATAGCGGCGCAGTTGTGGCACGTACCAGCTGGTTTGTATGTAACGCCCTCTGCTGTCACCACCCTCAACACGCCAAAAAACCTCAAGCTCCACGCGCCAAGCATCAAATTCACCGGCTGGGGTTTTAACTTTCTCTTGACCTTTCACCACCATGGTGGCGCTGGACACCTCTTTCCACTTACGGCCATCCAGAAATTTGCTGTCGATTTGATAGTCAAAGCTGCTTTTAGCACCCGCCTGCAAAATAGCAGGGTATTGTTTAAATCCGCTGTAAAACCTCTCACGCTCTGCGTTACGTGAGTACTTCACATCGCCGCCAGCAGTCCAAACAGAGCCGCCGCGATTGATCGTGAGATCACCATTGGGTTCGATGCGGTCCACTTGGACAGCAAAATTTTCTACAACTTCACCTTTAAATTTATCCACCTTCTGGTAGCGCCAGCGGTCACCCACGGTATAGCCAAAGCTGTTGCTAGCTGGGACGGGTCGAGCAGCAGCAGGGGCGCTTGCAATGGGCACTTTAACTACTTCAGTTCCCAAGCTGGCTAATAGTTCATCGGTGCGCCGATCAATCGCTGCTTGGTCGTCATTGTTTGCATCGGGCACATCAGGCCGCACGGCCACCGCTGGCGCAGGGCGCACGGCAGCTGGCGTGCTAGGCGCTGCTAGTGTGGCTGCTACCACAGCAGGTTGCAGCTTGGCCAAGCGCGCACGTGCATCGGCTGCGTAGCGACCTGCAGGAAAGCGGTTAAGGTAGGCGCGCAGTTCAATGGGCAAGGTGGAATTTTTAACCGCATCCCACAGTGCGTTTTCAACGGCAATGCTCGAATCTACTGCCGTAGCCGTAGCCACACTGGCCCCGCCGCGAAAGTAAAAGTCACCCTCCATCGACGTAGATTCCCAAGGCACTTGTTTGCCTTGGCTGTCGCGGCGCACGTTGGCGCGCACTTGTTTGAACACGTCTTCCACTTTGCTGCCGTTTTGGCGCATGGCCGTCAGCAGGTGCTGGGTGTACAGGCCGTTGGCCCCTGTGCCGTCGCTGGCCACCATACCGGGCGATGTGGCAAACGCCACCAGCGTGCCCACGGGTGCGTCCATTTGCGCTAAACCTGCTTGGCCGCTGCGCGAACTGCGGGTAAACGGGTTGTTGCGGCAAGCATCCAAAATCATGATGTTGGCGGCGTTGCCTGCGGCCTCCATCTTGTCGAGCACGGCCTGCGCGTCCACCGCGCTATAGGCCACCTCGTCTTCACGCTCTACGTTAGCACCTACGGGGATCAAATAATTGCGCCCTTTGATCTGCATGCCATGGCCTGCGTAGTAAAACAGCCCTGTGCCACCGCCGCGCAGCTTGTCACCAAACTCACGCAGCGCCGCTAGCATGCCGCGCTGGTCAGTGTTCTCGCGCAAGATGACGGTAAAGCCTGCTTCTTGTAGCGCGGCGCTGATAGCGCGCGCGTCATTGACTGGGTTAGCCAGCGGTGCGTCTTTGTAATTAGCGTTGCCCAGCACCAAAGCCACGCGCTGGTTTTTAAGGGCAGTGGCTGGCGCGGCGGTTTGCACGACCAGGTTGCGATCAGGCTGCGCAGGGGTTTGCGCATACGCGGCATAAGGCACAGCAGCGCAAACTATAGACACAGCCAATGCTATATTTTTAATAGCTACTTGAGCAATAAATACTTGGACTACCGGCATATTTGATTGTTTTTTTAGTTAAAAGACGCTTTCAGCCAGATGCGTACCGCTGCGGCTGTTATGTGAGATCAGTCAAGGTTAACAATCCGCACGCGGCGGTTTTGTGCACCGCTGGGGTCTGCTGGGTTGGCCAGCTCGCTAGCGCCTTTACCCGAGCTTTGCAGGCGCTGCACTGTCACCCCTTGGGCTACTAATATGTCACGCACCGCGTCAGCGCGCTGCTGCGACAGGCGCAGGTTGTGGTCGCTGCGGCCCGTGGCATCGGTGTGGCCCTCTACTGCAAATTTAGACGCTTGCAGCGCCTGTGACTGCAGCGCTTGCGCCAAGTTAGCCAAGGCTTGTTGGCTCTCGGGTTTGACGCGGGCCGAGTTCAAGTCAAACTGGATTAGCAAGGACAAAGCAGGCTTGACCGCTGGCTGCGTAACACTTAAATCAGTTTGACCTGCCGCAGCAGGGGCGGCATTGGGATTGACCGCCTCAATGCTCAGGTTACGCAGGCTGCGTGTGCGCGGCGGCGCTTTGAGCTGCTCGACCATTTGCTCAGCGCTAGGGGTATTGCCCGCGCTGCCACTAGGATTTGGCGCAGTTTGGGCCCATGCTGGTGTTAGCCCACTGGCGGCTAGACAGCACAGTACCGCGCTCGCTGCGCCATGTCCCACGATTATTTTGATTCGTTTCATCACACCGTCTCCATACACTTTGACAAGCCACCCGTGGTGATGTACCCAAGTGTGGCGAATTTGTATGTGATTGTGACGGAAATGACGAGATTTTTCTATCCCATGAATGTGGGAGGCCGGTTACAAATTAGCGTTTTAGTTGAACGAATTAGCCAACTAACCCGTTCCAGCCCAGCAGGCCGGCCACCCAGTTCATAAACATGCCTGCCCCGGCACACGCCAGCGACGAGGCCAGCATGGCCCGCATGCCCAGGCGGTGCGCGCTCATGCCCGAGTGCGAGTGCTGGGTGCCCGGCCAAGCGTAGAGCACAGCGGTAGTTACACACACTCCCCCCAATATCCAGGCTAGCAGCGCGGCACGCAGCCACACCAGGGGCGGCACTCTGGCAAAAATAATATCGATGGTGGTACGCAAATCACCTACCGCCAGCACCACAGCAGCCAACAGTCCAAACCCCAAAGTAAACAAGACCAGCAGGCAGGCGCTGGCCAGCGCCACGCTGGCGTGCGCCATGATCAAAGGCACCGCCGCACGGGCCGCTTGGGCTGAATGCAGCACAATATCTTCAACATCAAAGTCGCCTTGCAGTTCGGCCTCAGTCAGGCGCAAAGCGATTTGCGGTGAGTTTTGCATAGCCATGGCTTGCGCGCAAATCATCGGCACTACTTGCACTACCCAAATAGGCCACAGGCTAGACAAGATGGTGGTGGACTGCTCTTGCAGCGATGAAGGCAGCACGACAAACATGGCCACGCCCGCTACGAAACCCAGCACTACCAAAATAGGTAGCATTTGGCGCATTTCAAAATCACGCTCGCGGCGCATCAGGGTGCGGGCCGCTGGGATGCGCCATGACGCGCGATACCACCATAGCTCACTCAAAGCAAACCAGCGCAGCTTAGCCGGTGTCAACAATAAATCATTGAAACTTAAGCGCTGCACCGCACGGGCTTGGCGCAGTTCGGTTTCTGTCTTAGCCATCACGTGCTGCTAAGGTGTCGACTTCGGTGCCAGCGCTGCAGCCGCACTGCGCGCACGTGCTATCAGCGCGTCGTAACGCTGCGCTGCGGCTGCATCACCTAACGCAGTGCTGGCGTTTTGCAGCAGTTGCAAGTCAGCCATCACGCGCTCCGGTAGCCCTAAAGCTTGGTCTAAAACTAGTGCTTGATTTGCATCAGCTAAGGCTGCCGCATGCTGCCCTAGCGCAGCCTGGGCCTGCGCGCGCAGGCGCAGTGCGTTGGCTCTATCGGTGTCGTTAGCGGCTGCTGCCAAGGCCTGCCCAGCCGTAGCACCGGCTTGGCCAGCTTGGTTGCTGGCCAGCTGAACGCGTGCACGCAGCACCGTTATTGCCGATAGTTGCGCACAGGCGTTAGCACAGGCCGCCATGGCGTCCTGCACATGGCGGTTGGCGCTAGCAGCGTTACTGGCCATCAGCAACGCGGCAGCACGCCCATGCGCGATAGCGCGGGTGTCCCCGCTGAGCGTGCTGGACTGCTCAATCACATTCAACACGATGGGCAAAGCTTGGTCTACGCGCCCGCCCTCGGCCACAGCGCGCGCTTGGCTCAAGCGCGCACGCGCTTGGGGCTCGGGCAGGGCCAAAGTTTCATACACCCAAGCAGCAGACTCAAATGTAGATGCCGCTGCATCCCATTCACCGCGTGCAAATGACTGCGCCGCTCTGCGCTCCATGTTTTGTGCAGTTTGCACCATGGCGCTGTCCACCTTGGCGGGCGGCGTGCTTGAACAAGCCACCAGGCCAGCTAACAGCACTAACGATAGAGCACGAAAGATCATCATTTGGTAGGCACCGCAGGCGGCCCCTCAAAACCATCCAAACCCAAATTACCATCGGGCGGCGGGGTGACCATGTTGCGCACAGGCCAGCTGCGTTTGACGCCATCGGTAATTTCAGCCGCGTCTTGTGTGGCCGAGCGCGCAGCACGGATGGTGGGTGTGATGTCTTGGCGCGCATCACGAATAATTTGCTGCACATCGGCAGTGCTTTGCTTGACGTTTTGCGTAGCATCGCGCGTGTTGTCCAAAGTGGCTTTGGTTTTATCGGTCATTTGGGGCAAATCTTGCTCCAGTGTTTTAAGCGCTAAGCGCGCGCTTTCAGCCGCCGAATTAGCCTGCGTCAAAATTTTCTGCACATCGCCCACTAACGCCTTGCGGTCACCGTCTATCTTGCCAGCCACGTTAGCTGCGCTGTCGCCCACACGTTTAAGCTGCGCTGACATCGCCTCGGCATTGGCCAGCACGGTGGTGATGCTTTGGCGAATGTCTTTGCGCATTTCTGTTGCCTCACCGGTGAGCTTTTTGGTGTCGTCCAAAATCGGCTCAATCTTGCCAATCGCAATGGCCAGCTTCTCAATCGCCACCTTCACGGTGCCCATCACGTCTTCTAGCTCATTGCCACCATCCATAGGCAATACGGCATCAGCCACCATGCGCTTGCCCTCTAGCGGGCCGGGTACCAGGTCAATAAATTTACCGCCAATGGGGCCATCGCGGCCAAATTTAGCCGTGGCTTTCACGCTAAGCAGTTGCAAGCGCTCTTGCACCACGCGCATGCGCACTTTGACATTCAAGTTGGGTTCTAGATCAATATTGTCGATCTCGCCAATTTTGAAGCCCTTGAGTTTTACGGGTGTGCCTACTTGTACACCCACAGCACCGGGCACTACAACATACAAATGTGCAGTGGGCGTAAACCAGCCTTGCCGCCAAGCAGAGATACCCACCAGCACCAAGCCTGAAACTATCGCCAAAATTAACCAAAACCGGCCCGGGTTGCCCCGTGCCAGTTCAGCCATGTCGTGGTCTAGCAGCGACGCGGCAAGGGAAGGCGCAGGTGTGGGCGCTGAGGGTGCCTGTGGGGCAGCTGGAGGGCGCGGATCTGGCTCAGTCATACACCTGAGGATAGCGCATTTGGCCGCTGCTGCGTGTCAAAATGCAAAAGGGCGAACCATCGTTCGCCCTTAAGACAGATTGAGCTTGGTACGCTGCACAACTAGGCGCCGCGTGCAATTTACTTGCCAATTACTTGTTTTTACGCACTTCAGCGATTAAGAAATCAGTCACTTGCAGCGCGCGCGCCATGGTTTGCGTGAGCGATGCAGAGGTAATAAATCTCCCTGCCGTACCCAGCGATGGGACGCCATCGACTTTGTAGTCGTTTTGCAATTGCGTAGCTTTGCGCGCTTTGGTTGCAATGCTAAAAGAGTTAAACATCGCCGTGAACTGGTCTTTTTTAACGCCTTGTTTGTCAACCCAAGCCAAGATCGCATCAAAGGTATTGAGTTGTTGCTTTTCTACGTGAATAGCGTAGAACACCTTAGAGTGCAGGCTTTGCAGCTTACCCATTGCTTCGAGTGAATAGTACAAGCGTTGCTGCGCTTCAAAGTTAGGCTGAAAAGCAACCGGTACACGACGCACCACAACGTCTTTAGGCACTTTTTTGATCCATGCCTCCAGGGCGGGTTCAAATGCATTGCAATGGCCGCAGCTGTACCAAAAAAATTCGACAACTTCGATTTTTCCGGGCACGGGGTCAGTGACCACGCGTTTATCTAGGGCAATGTAATCTGCACCTTCTTGAAAACTGGCCGCTGCAGGGGCCTGCGCATGCGCAAAAGGCGCAGCCACACCAACAGCCGCTGAGGTAGCCGCCAAACCTAAAGAAAAATCACGACGCAACATACTAAAGATTCCTATTGCCGACTATCGGCATTTGTTCATAGCACTAATGACCGCCCGCACCACCAAAGGTTCCGCAATCTTCGTTGTGAATGCAGCGTTACCGCTGCACGCGCACCAACGCTGTTTCAAAGCCGCCACCATCGAGTTTTTCTTTGGTTTTTTCGGCATCGTCTTTGTTGTTGTACGGCCCTACTCGCACACGGAACACGGTTCGACCTGATTGTTCACGCTCGGTCACCTTAGCATCCATTCCCAGTAAACTGAGTTTGACGCGCTGGGCCTCGGCATCTTCAGGCGTACGAAACGCTCCCGCTTGCACCAAGTAGATAAACGGGTCGGCCCCGCCTGCGGTTGACCCGGCAGGTGCCCCGGCAACTGCACCAGCAGCGCCAGCAGCACTTTTTGCCTTGGCCAAGTCACCCAGTGGATCAGCACTGGCAGGCTTGGGCGCTGCTGCAGTCGGGCTGCTGGCCGCCGGCTTGGCAGCAGCCACTTTGGGTGCAGATGTGCCCGCCATTGGTGCAGCAGGTTTTGGTGTAACAGCTAGGGGCGGCGATCCTGCAGGGCCCGCCGGTGCTGTGCCGGGGTCTATAGAGCCGACAGCGCCCGAGGCGGCTGCATTAGGCCTAGCTGGGTTTTTGCCGTACAGCGGCGCATTGGGGTCCCAGTTTTTATTCTTTTGCGCCTCGGCGGCATCTTGCTCTGTGCCCGTGCCGCGTGAGTTGTTTTTGTTCATAAATGGCACGGGTACTTTGGTAACGTAAATGGCCACGGCCAGTGCCGCACCAAGGCCCACCATGACACCCAAGATAATGCCCAATATTGTGCCGCCGCGCTGCTGCGCAAGCTTGTGCGGTTTTTTTGCCAATGAAGGCGTTGTTAAGGATTGCTTCAATTGCATAGTCATACCTACATCTTAGTCGGTGCAGAAACACCCAGCACCGCTAGGCCGTTGCGCAGCACCTGCGCGGTGGCCAATACCAGTGCTAAGCGGGCTTTTTTCACAGTGGCGTCGTCCACCAAAATACGCTCTGCATCATAGTAGCTGTGGTATTGGCTGGCCAGATCGCGCAGATAAAAGGTGACATCGTGGGGCGCAAAGCCCTGCGCTGCATTAGTGAGCATGTCAGGGTACTTAGCCAGCACCAGCATGAGCGACTGCGCTGCTGGCGTGTTCAGTGGGCTAAGGTCTACTGTATTCAGGTCGCCAGGATTGCCGCCTTCTTTGTCAACCCAAGCTGCGAGCACCGAGCAAATGCGCGCGTGGGCGTACTGCACGTAGTACACGGGGTTGTCATTGTTTTTAGCCACAGCTAAGTTCACGTCAAATACATATTCGGTATCAGGTTTGCGGCTGAGCAAAAAGAATCGCACTGCGTCTTTGCTGGTCCACTCGATCAAATCGCGCAGCGTGACATAACCCCCTGAGCGCTTGCTGATCTTGACTTCTTCGCCATCCTTCATCACCCGCACCATGGTGTGCAGCACATAGTCTGGATAGCCTTGCGCCACGCCCATGCCCGAGGCTTGCAGGCCAGCGCGCACCCGTGCGATGGTGCCATGGTGGTCGGTGCCTTGAATGTTGACAGCGCGGGTGAAGCCGCGCTCCCACTTGGCCAAGTGGTAGGCCACGTCGGGTACAAAGTAAGTGTAGGTGCCATCACCCTTTCGCATCACGCGGTCTTTATCATCGCCGTAGTCGGTGCTTTTAAGCCACAGCGCACCGTCTTGCTCATAGGTTTTGCCTGCGGCTATCAGTTGCTGCACGGTTTTGTCCACGCGGCCGCTGGTGTACAAGCTGGACTCTAAAAAGTAGTTGTCAAACTTCACCTCAAAAGCTTTGAGATCAAGGTCTTGCTCATGGCGCAGGTAGGCCACGGCGAATTGGCGAATGCTGTCCAAGTCATCTGCATCGCCACTGGCTGTAAAACTGCGGTCATCGGCCTGCACAGTTTTTTTAGCTAAAAAATCGGCTGCAATATCGGCAATGTAGTCGCCGTTATAAAAGCCTTTGCTCTCAGGGTTATCAGGGTCCGTGGGCCAGCAGGCATCACCCGGCTTAAAGCCTTTAGCGCGCAGCTGCGTAGACTTAGCAAGCGTAGCAATTTGCACCCCTGCGTCGTTGTAATAAAACTCACGGTAGACCTGCTGGCCTTGCGTGGCCCACAGGTTGCAGATCGAATCACCCAGTGCGGCTTGCCTGCCATGGCCTACATGCAGCGGGCCTGTGGGGTTGGCTGACACAAATTCCACCATCATCTTGTGGCCCGTGTCTTTTTGGTAGCCATAGCAGGTGGCTTGTTGCAAAATCTCGCGCACCACCTGCTGCTTGGCCTCAGGCTTCAAACGAATATTGATAAAACCTGGCCCTGCAATCTCGACGCCAGCTACCCACTGCGCAAACTGCGCATTGGCCATCAGCTTAACCTGCAGGCTCTCAGCCAAAGCGCGCGGATTTTGTTTCAACGCTTTGGCCAGTTGCATCGCTGCGGTGCAGGCTAAATCACCGTGCTCGGCCACTTTGGGCGACTCGAAAGCTGCTCGTGCGCCTGCGCCTGCGCTCAAAAACTCCAGCTCGGTGGCCAGCGCAGCTAACAGTTGTTGTTTTACTAATTGCATAGGCGCATTTTACGGGCTAGCGCAGGCCCATAACAGGCCGCTAGCACCCTGTGCGTGCTGATGAACAGTAACTTAAATCGCTTTACGCGCCACCAAGCCGTCAAAGCAGGTACTTGTCACCATGTCCAGCATCTGCTGCGGCTCGTATAAGCCACTGGTTTTGAGAAATTCCAACACCGGGTCACAGGCGCGTGCGTACATGGTGTACAGCACCACGATGGCTGGCAGTTGCTTGCTAATGTGACCCAGTTTTTGAGCCTCTTCAATCCAGTTGCCTAATTGGTCGCTGATCTCCATCAAGTTGTCCACATAGATACGGTGCGCTGTTAACGTGGCGCGCAGGCTGGAGTTTTGGCTAGGCAAGTTAGGCATTTGGCCATTGAGCTTGAGCTGCAACATCCAGCGCACTACTGCTTTGAGTTTGTCAACTGCGTTTAAGCTAGGCTCGATAGTGGCTAAAAACTCGCGCGCACGCTCCATCATGCGTGCCATGGCGGCTGCGGCTAAATCTTCCTTGCTAGGAAAGTGTTTGTACAGCGAGGCCTTGGCGACACCCACTTGGGCGGCCACCTCGTCCACGGTCATGGCATCAAAACCTTTGTTGGCCAACATGCTGTTCACCACTTCAATGATGGCCTCTTCGCGCGCCAGCAGCATTTGCTGTTTAAAGCTGGGCTTGCCGCCTACAACTGGCGCGCTTTTGTGCGGTGCCTTGGACGGCCCGGGCTTGGCGCGTACAGCGCTGGTCGCAATGGCCTCGGCTTGGGGGCGATTTTGCGAATTTTGCGCAAAGGCGCTGCGCGAGATAGTGGTGGTGTTGGCCATGCTGTTTACTGCTTATGTAGTGTCTATCTACATTTTACGAGAAAGTCACAAATCGTTCAAATGAATCATTGTGTAACTTATTAGTTTTATTTATTACCATTTAGTATTTATTTAGAATGATCAGTATATACTGCGTCCGAGAGGGAAAATTAAACCCGCCCAACAGACTGCAGATAGCAGCAAGGGCTTTTTTTAACCACTAACTTACGAGACTAATATGAAACGTCAATTCTTAAAAATCTTGATAGTCACTACCGCGGCTTTTGCTTTGGCCGCATGCGGTGGATCTGATGATCCGACCCCTGCGCCTACTCCCACTAAGGATGTAGTGCAAATCGCCCAAGGCGATCCAGTGTTCAGCATCTTGGTGGAAGCCGTGATCGCTGCCGATTTAGCTACTACGCTAAAAGGAACAGGCCCATTTACAGTATTTGCCCCCACCAATGCTGCCTTTGCCGCAGCCCTGACTGAGCTGGGTGTGACCAAAGAAGCGCTGTTAGCCAACAAACCACTGCTCACCAAAATTTTGACCTACCACGTTGTGCCAGCCAAAGTGCTCAAGGCACAAGTCCCTTTAGGTAAGCCTGTAAATACAGTCCAAGGCGAGTCCATCACATTGGATGGCACAGCCGAATTAACCATCACCGACCAGCGTGGCCGCAAAGCCAAAGTCACAACAACTGACCTGCAAGCCACCAACGGCGTGGTGCATGTGATCGACAAGGTCATTTTGCCAACTGACAAGAACGTTGTTCAAGTCGCTCAAGGCAATCCTAACTTCAGCATCTTGGTTGAAGCTGTCATAGCTGCTGACTTGGCTGGCACGCTCAGCGGTACCGGGCCATTTACCGTGTTTGCCCCGACGAATGATGCTTTTGTCGCTGCACTTACTGAGCTCAAAATCACTAAAGAAGCTTTGTTTGCCAACAAAGCTTTGTTGTCAGCGATTTTGACATACCACGTTGTGCCTGGCCTAGTGCGCGAAGCCCAAGTACCGGTAGGCACCCCGATTACTACTGTGCAAGGTGAGACATTCACAGTTGACGCCACCTTGGCGATCACCGACCAGCGTGCACGCAAAGTCAAGATAGTTATCACTAATGTGGCTGCTACTAACGGCGTGATCCACGCTATCGACAAAGTGATTTTGCCCAAGCCTTAATGTATTTACCTGCATGCCCAGCACTCTGGTTGTGCACATTGTTTTGCCTTGGCTTGA
>JANOSN010000384.1:0-2314 GCA_031415895.1 Polaromonas sp.
GCATCCCAGGTAGCGGCTGGGCTTAAGCAGTTGTCACAATTATTGCAGCGGTAGTTTGCAACGCCTTCTCCATCGCTTTTTTGGTCAAAATAGGCCAACAAGCGGCCGCGCCTGCAGTCAGTGGCCTCAGCCATGGCAAGCAATGCATCTAGCTTGCCGCGCATCACCTGCTTGTAGGTTTCATCCGCTGGACTTTCGTCGATCATTCGGCGCTGGTTCACCACATCTTGCAGGCCGTAGCACATCCAGGCGTTGGCAGGCTCACTGTCGCGGCCAGCGCGCCCTGTTTCTTGGTAATAGCCTTCGATATTTTTGGGCATGTCCAGATGGGCAACAAAGCGGACATCGGGTTTGTCGATGCCCATACCAAAGGCGATGGTTGCCACCATGATCACCGGGTCACCGGTGGTAGTGTCACTGCGCAAAAAAGCATCTTGGTTTTTTTGCCGCACAGCTCTGTCGAGTCCCGCGTGGTAGGGCAAGGCGCGCAGGCCGTGTTCGCACAGCATAGTGGCCACTTCTTCTACACGCTTGCGCGACTGACAATACACAATGCCTGCGTCGCCAATGTGTTCTGTGTCAATAAAGCGCAGCAGCTGTTTGCGCGGATCATTTTTCTCTACTATTTTGTAGCGAATATTGGGTCTGTCAAAACTGCTGACAAACTGCTTGGCCTCTTGCAGTTGCAGGCGCTCGACAATGTCGCTGCGGGTTAACGCATCGGCTGTGGCCGTTAGAGCAATACGCGGCGTATTGGGGAAGCGCTCATGCAACACCGTTAGCCCACGGTACTCAGGCCTAAAGTCGTGGCCCCATTGGCTTACGCAGTGTGCCTCGTCAATTGCAAACAAGCTGAGCTGACCACGCTCATAAAGTGAGTCCATCAGTGCCAAGAAGCGCGGATTGGTGACACGCTCTGGCGCTGCATAGAGCAACGTAATTTCACCGCGCAGCAGGCGTTGCTCTACTTCACTGGCCTCTTGGCCTGTGAGTGTGGAGTTGAGAAAAGCAGCCTCTACGCCCGCTTCGTGCAACGCGCCCACTTGGTCGTGCATGAGGGCAATCAGTGGCGACACCACTACGGCAATGCCGTTGCCCAATCGTTGGCGTGCGATGGCAGGTATTTGATAACACAGCGATTTGCCACTGCCGGTGGGCATCAGCACCAGCGCGTCTCCGCCTTGCACTACGCAGTCAATCGCAGCCTCTTGGTGGCCACGAAATGCGCTATAGCCAAAGATATCGTGAAGGATGGTGTGCGCTAGAGACAAAGTACAAAAGTCATCAAATGGTGAATCAAGCGACGCGTAATGCTAACGCGCGCCAAGCTCAATAAAAAAGCCTCAGACTGCAGGGCCTGCCGTCTGAGGCTGAGCAATAACTAGTGCTCAATTATGCTTTGGCTTGCGCTAGCATAGTGGCTGCATCGCTCACTTCAAATTTGCCTGGGCCTTCGATGTTCAAAGTAGCTACTTTGCCGTCTTTCACGAGCATCGAATAACGGTTAGAGCGCAAGCCCATGCCACGGGCTGTCAAGTCGAGTGTCAAGCCCGTGGCCTTAGTAAAGTCTGCACTGCCATCAGCTAACATACGCACCTTGGTGCCGGTTTTTTGATCGCGTGCCCAAGCGCCCATCACAAAAGCGTCGTTCACACTCACGCACCAAATCTCGTCTACACCTGCAGCTTTGAGCTCATCAAAGCCCTGTACATAGCCTGGAACATGCTTGGCTGAGCAGGTAGGTGTGTATGCGCCTGGTAGTGCGAATATGGCCACGGTTTTACCTGCGGTAGCCTTGGCTACGTCTACGGCATTAGGGCCAATGCTGCAGCCTTCGCCTTCAACTTCTGAGTATTCCATCAAGGTGCCTGCTGGGAGGGTATCGCCGACTTTGATCATAGTGAGTTCCTTTTAATGTAAGGGTAAATTAATGCAGTGTGCTCAGTATGCATTGTGCAAATGCCAATCATACGATGGAGCGAAGGATGTTGCATTGCAGTTAAGTATAAATCTGTAGTTTACTAACGAAAACGGCCCACCGAAGTGAGCCGTATTAGTCATTGCTGTACAAGCAAAACTGGCGTGAAATCTAAATTTAGACTTCGATCGATTTTTGTACCAAACGGGTCACAACCCAGTTTTTGGTTTTAGAAATCGGACGGCTTTCGGTGATCTCGATGGTGTCACCCATTTTGTACTCGCCTTTTTCGTCATGGGCGTGGTACTTACTGGACTTGCCTACGATCTTGCCGTACAGCTCGTGTTTAACACGGCGCTCTACCAATACCGTCACGGTTTTGGTGCGCTTGTCGCT
>JANOSN010000385.1:0-1410 GCA_031415895.1 Polaromonas sp.
GGCGACAACACCCGCGTGCCTAAAAACAGCTTGCGCGTGCACGCTATGGGCGATGTGGATGAACTCAATAGCAATCTTGGCGTGCTGCTGTGCGAGGACATGCCCGCCGATGTGCGTGAGCTGCTGATTGATATTCAACACCAGCTGTTTAACCTGGGTGGCGAGCTGTGCATCCCTGGGTTTGAGCTGCTCAAGTCAGAGGCGCTATTGCAAATTGACCAAGCACTTGAAACCTATAACGCACAGCTGCCTAAACTGCAAGAGTTCATCTTGCCTGCGGGTAGCCGCGCTGCAAGCTTGGCGCATGTGTGCCGCACCGTCGCACGCCGGGCTGAGCGTGCTGTGGTGGCGCTGGGCCATGCCGAGGCGCTCAAAGACAACCCGCGCCAATACTTAAACCGCTTGTCTGATTTGCTGTTTGTCTTAGCCCGCGTTTTAAACCGCCACCGCACCGACGGCAGCGTGGGCGACGACGTGTACTGGAAGAGCGAACGCATGGCCAAAGCAGCGGGGCATTAATAAGTATGTCGTCTGTACTGTCTGCCGCACCCCATGACACCCGCGCCCTGCGCAACTGCTTAGGCCAAATGGCCACTGGCGTTACCGTGATAGCCACCCGCAGTGCCAGCGGCGCACTGGTAGGGCTAACAGCCAATTCATTTAGCGCGCTGTCGCTTGAGCCTGCACTGGTGCTATGGTCGCTGCGCCTGGCCTCGCCCAACTTAGCCGCGTTTGCGCAGCATGGCCGCTTTGTGGTGAACGTACTGTCCCAAACGCAGGGCCCCGTGTCTAGCCACTTTGCCTCTGGCACTGCGGATAAATTCGACGCCGCTCATAGCGCACTCAACGCCCATACCTTAAATGACCACCAGCTGCCACTTTTGCACGGCGCGTGTGCATGGTTTGAATGCCGCACCGTTCAGCAATACACCGAAGGCGACCACTGCCTGTTCATCGCCCAAGTAGAACGCTTTAGCCAAGCCGCTGCGGCCACAGCACCGCTGCTGTACCACGGCGGTGGCTACCATGCGCTAGGCAAGCGGCTATAGCATCACCAAGCTATTTTTAGTGCCAAATAGCCTTGTAGTCCAAGTATTTACTGCTCAAGCAGCTATGAAATTTATAGTACTCAGCTGTCTCATTGCAACCTCCACATTAGCCCATGCACGGCCTGACCCGGTGCCGCAGATTGAGTTGGTTACTGTGGACGGCATCGGCCCCAACGCTGCCAAGATCAGCATGCAGGTGCAGGTCTACTTACCTAACAACGGCAAGACTAGCGCTGGCAAATCTACACGTACCAGCGCAGGTGCACAGCCTAGCCCGCTACCCGTTTTGCTCTACGCCCACGGCCGCCCGGCCTATGCCAGTGCGCGCGCCAGGCTTTTGCGCCCCATCCACGCGCGGCAT
>JANOSN010000386.1:0-1365 GCA_031415895.1 Polaromonas sp.
GTCTAGCAGCTGCACTCGGTGGTGCTTTTCTAGCACGCTGGCCACGCCGCGCAGCATAAGGATAGCTTTGGCTTCATCGGGCTCGGGCACTTGCACCACTTGAAAGCGGCGCGTGAGTGCCGGGTCTTTTTCAATATACTTTTTGTACTCTGCCCACGTGGTGGCGCCTATGGTGCGCAGATTGCCGCGTGCCAACGCTGGCTTAAGTAAGTTAGCTGCATCGCCTGTGCCTGCAGCACCGCCCGCGCCTACCAGCGTGTGAATCTCGTCTATGAACAAGATGATCGGTGTGGGTGAGCTTTGCACTTCGTCAATGACTTGGCGCAGGCGCTGTTCAAACTCACCTTTCATACTGGCACCTGCTTGTAGCAGGCCAATATCCAAGGTGAGTAGCTTGACATCTTTAAGCTGCGGAGGCACATCACCGCGCGCTAGGCGCTGGGCAAACCCTTCAACTACCGCTGTTTTACCTACCCCTGCCTCACCTGTGAGCAACGGGTTGTTTTGACGGCGGCGCATGAGAATGTCAATGATCTGGCGAATCTCTTCGTCACGGCCAGTGATAGGGTCCATCTCGCCCTTTTTGGCTTTTTCGGTCAGGTCAACGGCAAACTTTTTGAGTGCGTCGCCTTTACCCATGGCCGCAGGGGCCATGGCTCCACTGTCTTCACCGGGGGTGCCGCTGCCCATGCCAGTGCCGTCTTGCGCACGCATTTGCGCCTCGGGTGATGCATCGCAGATTTTGGCAAAGTTTTCTGCCAAGTCTTCTACCTTCACGCGCTCAAATTGTTTGGATATGGCCAGCAAAGGGTTGCGAAGGTTAGGCGTTTTGAGCATGCCTAAAACTAAATACCCTGTGCGTACCTGCGCTTCGCCAAACTGCAAAGTGGCGTAGGTCCAGGCACGCTCAATGGCGTTTTCAATATGGGGCGAAAAATCGCTGATGGCGGTTGCACCGCGCGGCAATCGGTCTAAAGCTGCCGTCATGTCTTTGGCCATGGCAGATGGGTCCAGCCCATAGTGCTGGACAATTTTGTGAATGTCTGAATCTGGCGTTTGCAACAGCTGAGCAAACCAATGCTCTAGCTCCACATAGGGGTTGCCACGCATTTTGCAAAAAATAGTAGCGCCCTCAATGGCTTTGTAGCCTAAGCTGTTGAGTTTGCCAAACAAGGCCGTGCGGCTAATTTCGCTCATGGGGTCTCCATACCTATATCAACCCATAAGACGAACCAAACGCAAAAAATTCAAACCCTAGAATTGGGCTGGCGCATGTTACTAGGTGTATATGAATCGCTGCTGGTGATCTAAGGGCAGCGTTAACCAGCTATGCGCACGTCAGCGGCATGGCTAGTGCGCGGCTGG
>JANOSN010000387.1:0-2233 GCA_031415895.1 Polaromonas sp.
CTTTCACAGGCGATGGCACGCCCTTGAAGTACTGCACGGGGCGCAGGCAGACGTACAAATCTAGCTCTTGGCGCAGCGCCACGTTCAAGCTGCGGATACCACCGCCTACTGGCGTGGTCAATGGGCCTTTGATCGACACAACATAGTCACGCAGGGCCGACAGGGTTTCTGCAGGCAACCACACATCAGGGCCGTACACTTTGGTTGATTTTTCGCCTGCATAGACTTCCATCCAATGGATTTTCTTTTTGCCGCCGTAGGCCTTGGCCACCGCAGCGTCTACCACTTTAAGCATCACGGGGGTGATGTCTAGGCCGGTGCCGTCACCTTCGATAAACGGAATGATCGGCTCGTCTGGCACGGTGAGCGACATGTCTTTGTTGACGACGATTTTGCTGCCAGCGGCAGGCACTTTGATGTGCTGGTACATGGTATTTGGGCTCCGGGATGGGTGTAAGGACTTAAGCGTTACCCAAGGTGCAGTGGCAAGTTACTTTGCATTCAAAGCCTTGCCACCACACTTTAGAGTGCAACCCTTAATTCTATCGTGAAAAATATTTACATCCCTAGTGTCAACCAATTGAAAACGCGCCTCGTTGTTGCAATACCGCCCGTTTTTGGATGGTTTATTTGAAATAACGTTATCTTCAAGGAAATTTAAAATGAACAAATTACTCGCCGCTTTGGTTGCTGGTCTATTCGCTGCTGGTGCATTTGCACAAGCTGCTGCTCCTGCCGCTGCTGCTAAGCCAGCTGCTGCTCCTGCTGCCGCTGCTGCCCCAGCCGCTGCTGCCCCAGCCGCTGCTGCTCCAGCAGCTGCCGCTGCAAAGCCAATGGCTGCTGAAGCTGCCAAGCCAGCCGCCGCTGCTGAAGCCAAGCCAGCTGCTGCTAAAGCAGAAAAGAAAGCCGCTAAAAAAGCAGCCCGTAAAGCTAAGAAGGCTTCTGCTAAGCCAGCCGCTGCTAAGTAATTAGCCGCGCTTTAAAAAGCGAAAAATGCCCGCCCAAAGTTCGCTTTGGCGGGTATTTTTTATGGGGCTTTCAAAAGCTTGCACAGCATCACAAACAGCATTTTCATAAACCAGTAGACTGTAGTCTTATGAAAACTCTTTCTTTTGCTACTCATGCTGTCTCACCACGCTGCCCAAAAATGCTGGCGCTAGCCCAGCGCGCTGGTGGCATAGTGCTGGTTGTACTGTCCACCCTAGCTGCAGCCCAAGACGACCCGCAAATGAATCTACAGCGCACAGCCCTGCAAGCTGGCATGCACCGCATAGACGCGCAGGTGGCACTAACCCCTGAGCAGCGCCAAATCGGCCTGATGTGGCGCAAAGCCATGCCAGCCCACGAAGGCATGTTATTTATTTTTGACGCTCCGTCCAAGCAATGTTTTTGGATGAAAAACACCCTACTTCCGCTGACGGCTGCTTTTGTGGATGAAGACGGCACCATCGTCAACCTAGAAGACATGAAGCCCCAAACCACCGATCCGCATTGTTCTGCTAAACCAGTGCGTTACGTGCTGGAGATGAACAAAGACTGGTTTGTCAAAAAAGGCATCAAAGCGGGTGCCAAGCTCACTGGTGTGCCTTTTACGGCTAAGTAATTTGCCGACGCCTCACACTGTACGCTATTAAAAACATAGCTGTCTGAGTAATGAATGCTTGGACTACTGGCGTATTTGGTTGGTAAATTGTGCTTTTTTTGTGCTTATACAAGTTCTTTGCACGGGAAAGCGAGGTGCGGCCCACCAAGCATTGCCAAAGGGGAATCCGCCCCCGACCTAGACAACCAATCAATACGCTACAAATTCAATAGCACACTAAGTAATAAATACTTGGACTATAGCCCCATAAGACCTCCAAGAAGCAATAAAAAAGCCACCCGAAGGTGGCTTTTCAAGAGAAGCAATAAACGATTAGTTCAAAGCAATCTTCTTGTCACCCTGGTACTTGTACAAGGTCATTTGTGGATTCTTCAGTTCGCCATTCGACTCAAACTGCACGTTGGTGGTCACACCTTTGAAATTAGTTTTGCCAATTCTTTTCCTGAAATTCTAAATTCAGTTTCACGAATCTTTTTTTACTCCGGGTCAATCCCTTCTTCCCAACCCCCGCAAAGACAAGTGAACGAAATTTAGCTCATTATATACACACACTGTGGATTGGTGGGAAAATAACTTCTCGTCCAACATTAGCAACTTGAGCCAAGATTGTCAAATTTAATTACTTTGTTG
>JANOSN010000388.1:0-2136 GCA_031415895.1 Polaromonas sp.
TTTGCACCAAGTCCCAACAGTCGTCCATGGTGGTGCACAGCGGTTTTTCAATCAAGATGTGCACATCCGCAGGCAGCGCCAGGCGCATCAACTGCGCGTGGGTGAAGTTAGGCGTTGCAATCACTACCGCATCGCACAGGCCACTGCCTAGCAAGTCTTCAGCACGCTCAAACACTTTCGGTGGTGTTGCCGCGCCCGCCAACAATGCAGCAGCAGCTTCGCGGCTGGGGGCAAAGGTGTCGGCCAACGCAGTGACGGTGCAGCCGTCCATGGCCACAATGTTCAAAATATGTTCCCGGCCCATGCTGCCGCAGCCGATGATGCCGTAGCGAATGGGTTGATTATTTTTCATACAAATTGTGCTCTTTCACCATGCCTTTAAAACGCTCAAACTCGGCCACTGCAAAGCCGCGAAACTCGCTACCGCTGCGGTACGCCAGCGGTGTAAAGGCGGCCTGAGCGCGGGCTTTGTAAATCGTGGTGGCAGTGGCCGCTTGGCATGCAGCTTCTAGCTTTTGGCGCACCTCGGGTGGCAAGCCTTTAGGCGCCACTAGCCCGCCCCATACCGAGCCGCGTGCCGCCATGCCCAGCGACTTGGCGGTGGGTACGTTTTCAAAACCCATCACGGGGTTGTCGCTTAAAGCGACCAACGGGCGCAGCTGGTATTGCGTGGCCACGGTGGGGGTTTCGTTAAAAAACTGAATTTGTGAAGTCTTAAGCGGCAGCACCATATCGCCTGTGCTTTTAAATGGCACGGCCACAGCATCAAAGCTTTGGTCTTTGGCCATCTGCAACATCGACATGTGCAGCACACCACCAATGCCTGAGGTGCCGTAGTTCAGCTTGCCTGGGTTAGCTTTGGCATAGGCAATGAGGCTTTTAATGTTTTGGTGTGGCGAGTCTGCGGCCACCATGGCCATCACGGGCACGTCGTAGGTGCCGCACAGATAGTCGAAACTCTCAGGGGTGTAGGACGGGGCATCGCGGCGTGCTGGTTGCAGACTTTGGGGCCCTGCGGTGGTCATGGCGATGGTGTAGCCGTCGGGCTTGGCACGCGCAGTGTTGGCCATGCCAATCATGCCCCCTGCACCAGCAGTGTTGACGATGACCACATTGGCACCTGCTCCCAGCGCTTTGGTCAACTCGTCTTGCAACAGCCGCGCCATGATGTCGGTGGTGCCGCCCGGGCCAAAGGGCACAATCATTTGAATTGGGCGCTCAGGGTATTTGACCGCAGTTTGTTGAGCAAATACCCCTGTAGTCCAAGTAATTACTGCTAGAGCAGCTATTAAATTAGTAGTGTTCTTCATGGTGTTAGTAGCCTTGTGAATGAAACTGTACATCTTGCGCGCGAATGGTGGACAGCACAGCAGCGCAGTTGCGCATCATCAAGCCTAGATCGGATGCGCAGCCGATGTAGTCAAAACCTATGCCTCGGTAAGCGGCTACTGCCTCGGGTGTGCCGCCTACCGTGCCTACCGGTTTGCCAGCTTTGTGGCACGCTTTCACGCCCTGGGCCATCAGCTGCACTACATCATCGTGCATCAGGTTGCCCACATGGCCCATGGCACCGCTTAAGTCACCGGGGCCGATGAAGATGCTGTCCACGCCGTCAACGCTGGCAATGTCAAACATGCGCGCCATCGCCTCGGGGGTTTCGATTTGCACAATCACGCTCACACCTGCGTTGGCCACTTTGAAGTAATCTTTCACGGTGCCAAAGCGCGAGCCTCGGCTCATGGCGGCCATGCCGCGCACGCCATGCGGCGGGTACTTGGCAGCGGCCACCGCTTTTTTGGCTTCTTCTACAGTCTGCACAAACGGGAACATCAGTGTTTGCGCACCGGCGTCGAGCACGCGTTTAACCACCACGGTGTCGTTCCATGGCACGCGGGTAATGGGCAGCATATTGGTGCCCGCCACCGCTTGCAGTAAATGGATGACCTCCATCATGTCTAGCGGCGTGTGCTCCATATCAACCACGGCCCAGTCAAAGCCTGCGCAGCCCATGGCCTCGGCTACCAAGGGCGATGCCGACATGACCCAGCTGCCGACGGGGTAGCCAGCGGGCAGGTCTTTACGGGCTAGTAATTCTTGGAATGGATTGTTCATGGCGGTAGTTATTTTTTAATTTAG
>JANOSN010000389.1:0-1394 GCA_031415895.1 Polaromonas sp.
CACCCACTTTGTGGCGGCGCTTACGGATGCTCCCGACCCGTCGGACTACTGGATTAATATGCGCCGGCTTGACCCTTATTTGAGCCGGGACAGCCAAGGGGGGGGCCAAATTCACCCCCCCCCCTTGCGCTGGCGTTTGACACGGCAGGTGGGCGGCAAAAGCTTCAGTGCTGGAACACGCAGGGTATTTTTCGTTTGATTCAGTCTATCCCCAGCCCCAAGGCCGAGCCTTTAAAGCGCTGGCCAAGCTGGGATATGCGGTGAAGCGGTCTGGTGATGAAAAACTACTGTTTAGTGCACGTTTATCAACGAAATGCCCTTGTAGTCCAAGTATTCATTGCTTAAGCAGCTATTAAATTTGTAGTAACCTACACGCCTCTAACGCTGACTAGGTCTGCTAGCAGCGCCGTGTTGCGTTGACAGCAATGGTGTAGTAGGGGTATGGAGCGCCGTCCGCTAAACTACAAAACGCAGGCCCTCGCTGCAAAACTGATTCACTAATCAAGGTTTTCATGACAAGCAACACAACTGCTTCGCAACCAGCCGCAGACACAGCGCTGGATCGTGCCCAGCGTGATGTTGAGCCTTTTCCTGATCATCACAACGATTTGGCGGCTACGCTCAAATTTGCCTGGCAAATGGTGGGGCGGGGTGTGCAAGACAGGCGCTGTGCTTTTCATACGCCGGTGTTGGCCACGCAGTCAGCTGATGGGCCGCAGGCGCGGGTGTTGGTGCTGCGGGCGGCAGATGCGCAGGCGCGCACGCTCACTTTTCATACCGACACGCGGTCTGCCAAGTTGCCAGAACTGGCAGCCGACCGCAGAGCTGCGCTGACTTTTTATGATGCTGCGCGCAAGGCGCAAGTGCGCATGAATGGCGTGGTCAGCGTGCACGCAGGTGATGGGTTGAGCCATCAGCGCTGGGCAGCGGCGCGGCCTAGCTCGCTGCGGTGCTTTTTGGGTGCTCAGCCAGGCGGCGTTAGTGCAGAGCCTACCAGTGGTTTGCCTGCGCATGTGGAAGGGCGTGAGCCTGACCTGCAAGAGCTGCGCATTGCAGAGCCGCATTTTGCTGTGCTGCAGCTTACCGTGCAACGCCTGGAATGGCTGCATTTGCACACAGGTGGCCAGCGGCGTGCACTGTTTACCTGGGCTGACCAGTCTGCGGGCAGCCACTGCACCATGCAATGGCTTAATCCTTAAGACGATATCGGCTTAAAGTTGTAGTACCCATGTGAAGGACGAATATGACAGATCAAGTTGTTCCTGCTATTACTTCGAACTTCGGTGCGCGCACCACGGCGCTAGAGGTGGTCAACGGTGTGTCTTTAGCGGGGCGCAATGCCGTGGTCACGGGTGGTGCGTCTGGCCTGGGCTTTGAGACGTCACGTGCGTTGC
>JANOSN010000390.1:0-13434 GCA_031415895.1 Polaromonas sp.
CGTTTAACGTCTACATGGCCGACGCAGCCGACTGGGGCGTGATGGCGCTAGAGGTAGCCTGCGCCGGGCTGACTTGTACCAAGGCAGTGCACATCTGCTACGGCTACGGCATCAAAGCCATCACCGACTGGAAAGACACCTTGGGCGACCAATGGCGACAATACGAGGCGGTGTTTCCGGCCCTGGCCAAGAGCAGCATTGACCAAGTTAGCCTAGAGTGCTTTCAAAGCCACGTACCGCCCGATTTGATGCGCCTGCTAGCAGGCAAAGACGTGATGGTGGGTGTGATAGATGTCGCCAGTGATGTGATTGAAACCCCCGAGCAAATTGCCGACACCATCGGCACGGCGCTGCAATACGTAGCCAAAGATAAACTCTTCCCTTGCACTAACTGCGGCTTAGCGCCCATGAGCCGCGAGATAGCGCTGCAAAAACTGCATGCGCTGGGCCTAGGTGCTGCTTTGGCGCGTGAACGCTACAAATAAGTGATGAAATATGCTTGTAGTCCAAGCATTTATTGCTTTAGTTGCTATTGAATCAGTAGCAACTTAATTCAATGGCATAGTTTCTGCAAAGGTATAGCGTTTATCATTTCGCCATCTCAGCCATGCAAAACTGGCTGTCCACAGCAGACATGCGGGTATCAGCGCGGTAGCTGTATTGCCTAGGTACAACACGCTGTTAACACCTGCGGTCACAGTCTGTGTAATTAGCGAGAACAGCGCGTCGATAGGTGAGTCCAATGGCGGTGCCCATACCAGTAGCTGGTAGACCAGGCCAGTGCCAAAAAATCCTATCACAGCGCTGAAAGTCAGTTGCAGGACTAACTGCTGAGTGGTTCCTGCGGCATGCGCACTGCTTGCTTTGTACAGCATCAATCCAAAACCCAGCGTCAACGCCAGCCTTAGCGGGTAAATAAAATTACCAAATAATGTGGGCGAAATAACCGTTTGACTCAACAGCACCCAACCACTAAACAGCAAAGCACTTACAACTGCTACGGCCGCATACGATGGTTTCGCCAAGGCTTCAGATGGCTTTACCAGAGTTTTAGTTGGTTGGGACGAAATCTTAGGTGGTTTGCCCACAGTCTTGTCTTGAGGGGCTTTACTCCAAACACGTAAACGCCAAAGCGCGTAGAAACAAAACCACAGTACTAAGGCTGGAACTAGCAGATTGTGCTCTTTGCAGTCGGCAACGCTGAAGCCAAATGTGCAAGCTTTGACATGGCCAAAGCGCACCACTGCTTCAAAGCCATAGAGCAATGACATGCCGCCTAAAGTAAATATCACTCTGCCAATGTAATCACCCATGATGGGTAAGTAAATTGCACCCGCGCTGAAGAAGCCTAATAAGCCCGTCAGCGGTAATGCAATCAACTCTCTTAGCAAATTGTTGGTCGCCATACCCAGTATGTTTATGTGCGATGAAAAATATGTTTTAGGCTTTAGCGACTTCTAGCACCAGCTTGCCAAAGTTCTCGCCATTGAAAAGTTTGAGCAAAGTCTCGGGGAATGTCTGCAGGCCTGCCACCACGTCTTCTTTGCTTTTCATGCGGCCATCTTTCATGTAGCCTGCCATCTCGGCAATGGCCAAGTGGTAGCGGTCTGCGTAGTCAAACACCACAATCCCTTCCATACGGGCGCGGTTGACCAGCAGGCTAAGGTAGTTTTTGGGGCCTTGCACGGCGGTGGTGTTGTTGTATTGGCTGATGGCGCCGCAAATGATGATGCGGGCCTTGCGGTTGATGCGGGTGAGTACGGTGTCTAGTATCTCGCCGCCTACGTTGTCAAAATAAATGTCCACGCCTTTAGGGCAGTGTGCTTTGAGGCCATCTTTGACCGATGTGGGGCCAGCTTTGTAGTCAATGCAGGCATCAAAGCCCAGCTCACTCACCACCCAGTCGCACTTGGCAGAGCCGCCTGCAATACCCACTACGCGGCAGCCTTTGATTTTGGCCATTTGCCCCACGGTTTGGCCCACAGCGCCTGCAGCGCCACTGATGACGACTGTTTCGCCAGCTTGTGGCATACCCACGTCCATCAAACCAAAATAACCTGTCATGCCAGGCATGCCCAGTACATTAAGCCACTGGGTGGGCGTGCCCATGCGTGTGTCGATTTTGAAGATGCCGTTGCGCTTGATGTGCGCACCTTGTATCAAGCAATACTCTTGTACGTCCAAACCTGCGTTGACAAAGTCACCCACAGCAAATGCCGGGTTCTTAGACGCAACCACCACACCTACGCCGCCTGCGCGCATAACCGCACCGATCTCTACCGGGGCAATATAGCTTTTGCCTTCGTTCATCCAACCGCGCATAGCGGGGTCTAGTGACAAAGCCAATGTCTTGACCAATACGTCGCCTTCGCCTGCAGGTTGTTGCACGGGCTCTTCAGTAAAACTCCAGCACTCACGGCCAGGCGTGCCTATGGGGCGCTGGGCCAAGCGGACTTGGTGATTGGTAGTGGCGATGGTGGTGTCGGCAGTGGGGTTGGTCATAACAGTACTTTGAAAACAAAATGAAACAGCAGCATATTGTTGCTAGCTTACGCCTATAGTATCGCGGAGCTTGCACAAAATTGGTTGCTTGTGCGACACTGTAAAAAACTAATTCTAAAGTATGCCAACTAAAAGTTCATCCCGTCCTTACGACATCGTTTTGTATGGTGCTACTGGTTTTGTGGGACAACAAACAGTAGCTTATTTTGCTAAGCATGCTCAAGGTGTAACTTGGGCTATTGCGGGGCGAAACCGTAACAAGTTAGAACAGGTGCTGCGCACATGCAAGGTGCGTGTGCCTATCATCGTGGCTGATGCGCAGGACGCGGCAGCACTCAATACCTTGGCTGCCAGCACGCATGTGGTGCTGTCTAGCGCAGGGCCGTTTGCTTTGTATGGTACGCAGTTGGTAGCTGCATGTGTGCAGCAGCGTACACACTACGTAGATATTACCGGCGAGAGCCCGTGGGTACGAGAGATGATAGATGCCCATCACGCTCAGGCTGCAAGTGATGGCACACGTATTGTGCCGAGCTGCGGTTTTGATTCAGTGCCCTCTGATATTGGGGCCTATTTGGTCACGCAAGAAATGCAGCGTCGCCATGGCGTGCCATGCGTCGATGTAAAGGCATGTTTTTCTGTTCGAGGTGGTCTCAATGGCGGCACCTTAGCCTCGGTGCTTAATATCTTGGGCACCGGTCAAAAAGAAATTTTTAGTCGTCCGTTTTTGCTTAATCCTGAACGCACGCCTAGCGCTGCTGATGCAGCCCACCAAGACCCGGTAGCGCCCTACCGCGATGCTGATTTTGACGCCTGGGTAGGGCCGTTTTTCATGGGACCTATCAACACGCGGGTGGTGCGCCGTAGCGCTGCGCTGCAGCAGGCTGTGGGTGATAAATCCTATGGCAGCGACTTTCACTACCAAGAATATTTGCGTTTTGGCAAGGGTGGTGCAGCTGCCTTAGTGGCAGCAGGCATGAGTGCCGGTTCCATGGTGACGCAGGCGGCGCTGCAGTTTGCGCCGATTCGCAGCATGACGCAAATGTTGGCGCCCAAGCCGGGCGAAGGCCCAAGTGAAAAATCTATGGATGGTGGGTCGTTCAGATGCCTGTTGGTAGGTAAATCAACCCGTGGCGATGTGGTGCGTGCCACAGTCAGTGATCAAGGCGACCCCGGTAACAGGGCCACCACCAAGATGGTGTGTGAGGCTGCGCTTGCTTTGGCTCTGGATAAGGATAAATTGCCCGGCGGTGCCCATCGCGGAGGGGTTATCACACCAGCCCATGCGTTGGGTCATGTGCTGGTTCAGCGCATGCGCCAAGCAGGTATGCGTGTGGCCATTGATGCTGCCAGTGCGGCTGTGTAGCAGCCCAGCAGACCAGCAGATGTGTGTGGCTAGGTGAGTGATGTTTGCGTGTTAGATACGCGATGGATCCGGGTAAACGAAGCTCTGCATCCCCAACAGAGAGGGTTTTGTAAATGGCCTCCAAGCACTTGGGTTTTGAGCTAAGCGATCAGCCACAGCCCACAGTGCACTGGGGTTTAAGCCAATGCCAAAGTGGCTAGCCACTACTTCAATATTTTCAGTGTGAGGATTGTGCTTTTGAGGCTGTTGCACACTGGCTTGCCAAGCCACTATGCCATCTGTGCGACTATAAATGCTGGTAGTAGGGCAGTGCGGTGAAGTTGCCATATCGTAGTTGTCTTTTTCGCGGTGTGCGTTGCGGCCGCTGGTCAGCTCATACAAGCGCCATGCATTGGTGCTGCGTGGGCCACCGGCAAATGGTGTACCCATTGATACCACACAGCGTGTGTTGAGGCCTTCTTTGTCAAGCTCCTTAGATAGCTCGCGCGCATAGACGCCGCCTAAGCTCCAGCCCACCAAGCTGATAGATTGTGTGCTCTTGCGCGCTAACGCACGCAGCTGTGCCTTGCCAGTTTCTAATACTCCAGCGCGCGGGCCAAAATTAAAACCTTGGCCCCAACCATGGGTAACATACCCTAAGCCGTCTAAATATTTACGCAGTGGTGCGGTGGTAGCATCGCTGGCGCTCAGGCCCGGGTACACCACCACGTTATGCCCGTCACCTCGCGGTGCGCGCTGTAGTAGTGGCCAGGCTGGTAGCAAAGCACCAAACTCCCAAGGTGCGCGAAACTCCATCGCTAACATGGCCAAGTTAGGCGGAGCTACATCAAAATGTGGTTGGTCTTTAGTTGTGCGGCTGGACGATGATGGCATGGCGAATGGTAATAGAAGGTCAAGTGGTCAAGTGGTCAATAGGTTAGGCCGTGATTTTGCGACCCGTTGTAGCTTTGCGGACCACTGCTTTGAGGTTAACTGCTTTTGCTGTCTTCACTTTAGGTGCGGCAACCAGTTTTTTTGTCGCACCAGTGACGGGGGTTTTTACGGGGGTGCGTGGAGATTTTTTCACTGTTTTGACTATTGCAGTCACCACCGGTACTTGACCCATGGCATACAAAGCGCAGGCCTCGTCATAGGCTGCGTTCAAGGCATTTACCAGGTCTTGCGGGTGCGTTAACGCCTCTTTGCCTGCAATGATGCCAAAGTCCACTTTGCCGGCATAAGTTTGGATGGTGATATTTAAACCCAAGCCGTGCATCACGATGCTCAGCGGGTGAAAAGTCAACATGCGCGCACCCGCCATGTACAGCGGCACTTGTGGCCCAGGCACATTACTGATCACCAAATTGGCCACCATTGGCAAGCGCTGGGCAAAGTCGCCCCGGCCGTAGGTTTGCAATGCCAAACGAGCTGCACCACCCACAATCCAGGGTGCTAAAAAACTAGGGTAATCGGTGGGCAGCACTGATTTGAGATTCACCAAAGCGTCTTTCACCTTGCTGGTGGACTCCATGATGGCGGCCATGCGCTTCATGGGGTGGGCTATGTGTGTAGCTAAATTGGCCAATGACATGCTGGCTTGGTTGCCCATGTCTTTATTATTGTGATCGCGCAGGCTCACTGGCATGGCCGCCACCAACGGGTTGGTGGGGATAGTGCTGTGCTGCTTAAGGTAGCTTCGCAGCGCAGTGGAGCATATCCACAGCACAATGTCGTTGAAGCTGGCGCCGATCGATTTGGCCATGGTTTTGCACTGGGCAAAATCAATACTCGTAGTGACAAACACGCGCTGCGCACTGATGCCGATGTTGAAAGGTGTTCTAGGTGCTAAAGACAAAGGTGCTTTAGTTTTCAACTTAGTTTCTTGGCCCGAGCCAGAAATTTGCAACGCATTTTTTGCTAAAGCACTGCTAACTTGGGATGCCGCACTGGGCAAGGACTTAAAAAGCTTAGCGTACTGCGTTAATGAATTGCTAAATACAGCGCCAATCATTTCTCCGATCTTTAAATCACCTGCACCGCGTTGCTTGCTTTGCACATCAGGCGCAGGCACTTCGCGCGGCACAGCGGTCACATCTAGCACCGCATTGGCTAGCGCCGTGCCGCCTTGACCATCTAGGGCAGCGTGGTGAATTTTGGAGTAAAACGCAGCGCATACGCTGCCGTCAGGCCGGCGGATATGGTTGAATACATAAAACTCCCACAGCGGGTGAGCGCGGTCAATCAGCTTGCCGTGTAGCCTGGCGGCCATAGCCTCGGCCTTCTTTACCGTCATGGGTGTGTCGATGGCGCAGATGTGGCGCGTGATGTCAAAGTCTTCATCAGGCATCCACAGTGGGTGCCCCAAATTCAACGGCATGAACACGAGTTTGCGCGTGAAAATGGGTGACAGGTGGATGCGCTTAGCCAGGTGCCGAGTGACATCTTGGTGAAAGTTGCCGCGATAACCCGCAGGTAGCTCGTACAAATGCAGGCTGCCCACATGCATGGGCGTTTGTGCCGTTTCTAGGTATAAAAACGTAGCGTCTAGGCCGCTTAAATGCTGGCGCTTGGCCTTTGGTGCTGGCTTAGGTACTGGGCCGTTAGGCAAGGCAATGGTGGGTTGTGTATTTTTAGCCATGGTGTCTCCAAGGCTTCCAATGTAACGGGCTTAAGTCTTTAGCGCAATTGGATCAAAGCCTGCTGGAGTGCCGCAGCGGACACAGGTTTGTGCAAAACCGCTGCATTGCTGCTGCGTGCCTCGCGCAGGCGCTCTGGCGCGGTGTCGCCGGTAATGATGATCGCTGGCACAGTGTGTACATGCCCGCGCAGGGCTAAGTAGGCACGCAGGGCAGCAATGGCTTGGCCACCCGTTGCACCCTCGCGCAGGCGGTAATCAGCCAAGATCACCTCGGGCTGCTCATGCATAGGCAACAAGGCTACGCACTTCAGTGCTGCTGATAGCTCGTCTGCAGTGTGGCAAATGCAGCCCCATGAGTCCAGCAGTTCTTGCATGCCCAGGCGCACAGGTTCTTCATCGTCAATCACTAAAACGCGCATGCCTTGCAGGCTTTGGGGAGAGGCTGTTAGGTTGCGGTCGTCATGGATGACCGCGCCATTAAACAGCGGCAACCACAGCCTGAACACCGTGCCAAGCCCTGGGCGCGAATGTAAGCTTACACGGGCCTGCATGGCGGCACTGATGCGCTCAACGATGGCTAGGCCTAAGCCCAAACCTTTGCGCCGATCACGTTCTGGATTACCCAACTGGTGAAATTCTTTAAAAATCTCCGTCTGTTGGTTAGTTGGAATGCCAATACCTGTGTCCCACACTTCCACCACCACATAGTCACCACGTTTGCGGCAGGCTATTAGCACGCCACCATCGTCGGTGTAGCGTATAGCATTGGAGATAAAGTTGCGCAGCACCAAGTCAGTTAAGTTCGGATCGGCCATGGCTGCAAGGCTGGTCTCTCGGGTGCGGTACACCAAGTTATTGGCATCGGCCTGCACACCAAATTCTTGCTCAAGTTTGCTGATTAAAGGCTGAAGTAAAAACCCCTTGGCTTGCGGTTGCACTACGCCAGCTTCTAGGCGCGAAAAATCTAGTAGTGTGGTCAGCATTTCGCTGGCTGCACTTGAGGCCGCGTGCGCATGGTCTAACACGCTGATTTGCTGGGCGGTCATTTTGCTGCGTGTGAGAGCTTCCAAAAATAAGCCCATAGCATGCAATGGCTGGCGCAGGTCATGACTGGCAGCCGCCAGAAACTTGGATTTGTCTGCATTGGCTGTCTCGGCTTGCAATTGCGCTTGCTGTGCGGCTAATTGGGCTGCCTCAGACCGGGCTAGGGCTTTTTGCGACTGAGTGGACTCTAGCTGCAGCCGATGTACCAAGCCTTGATTTTCAATTTGCAGCAATAAACTTCGGTAAGTGGCTTCTTCAGCATTACGGGCTTGTATGCAAGTTAACGTGAAGTACACCAATGTTAAAGACACCATGGGCAAAGATACTGGCCCGCCTGATATGGCAAAGGCGAAAGCTACCATGCCAACAGGGGACACCAAATAAGCCAAGTAGGCCGGAAACAGCGGCGCACCTACACCCAACGCACCCGATGACACCCCGCCCATGATGGCTAAAGCATACAGCAGGGCTTCTTTTTGGCCGTACTGCAGCACCACTAATGCCAATACGCCCCAAATAATACCCATCGCTGCCATACAAGCCACCAGAGTCGCTGCTGAGCTGTGTGGGTCGCTGCTATCTTGCGCAGATTTTCGCACTACCCAATAGATAACGCTTATTACCCAGACATGACCAACTAGCCATAAAACAAGTGCAGTAGTCGACACCATGGTCCACAGGGTCCAAGTGGTGCCTAACGCAGCGGCTACCGAGGCGAGCAAACTGATCGGGAAATTCTGCTGCATCAGTGCCACTTGGCCACGCAGCACAGCAGGCTCGCGCCAGCGCAGGCTAATCTCCAGCAATGGCCTGCGGCGCGTCATGGTGTTGTGATCAGCCCTGCCTGCTGGCCAGCTAACACAGCCGCCGTACGGCTATTAACTCCTAGATGGTTGTACATGGCTGATACGTGTACGCGCACTGTGTTCTCGCTCAAGTTCATCTCTCTGGCGATGACTTTGTTAGGCTTGCCTTGCGCCAATAAGGCCAGCACTTCTAGCTGGCGTGCACTCAGGCTAGGTGCCGTGTTGCGTTGCTGGGTAAAGTCTTGGCCCAGGCTAGGAAAACACTTGCCGCCCGCACTGATAGTGGCCAGCGCACCATAGATGTCCTCGGCGCTGGCCGATTTGGGCAAAAATCCATCAGCGCCGCGCTGCGCCGCATCAATCACTGCGTCACCCGATACGCTGGCAGATACAAATACCACTTTGGCCGTATGGAACATGCTGCGCAGCACGGCCATGCCGTCTAATCCGTTCAGGCCTGGCATGTGAATGTCCAGCAAAATCACATCGACTTTAGCGCCTTCGTGTTCTTTGGCCATCATGACTGAGCCCGCTTCTAGTACCGATTGCACTCCAGGAAAAGACGACACGATCAAACGCATGCCAGTGCGAAACAGCGTATGGTCATCAATCAGCAGCACCCTGGTAGGTGGCAGGGTGGCTAGTGGTCGTGTTTCGTTCATGGTATGAGTATCCTGCATATAAGCGTTACCGGGACTAGTCTATTTGTGTGAGTGTGCAGTGCCATGGTGTATTTGGCTAGTGGCTGGAGTAAGTTTAAAACTGGTGATAACCTCTTGTAAATCAAAATAGAGGCGAAATATGCTGGTAGTCCAAGTATCTATTGCTTATATAGCTATTAAATCAATAGCATGTAACATGTTAACCTTGGCTACACAATAACCGCGACATTCAGTCAACGGAATGAATACTTGTGTTTTAAAATTAAGCTATGACAGACACTTCCGCCTATTCTTTAGGGCATATTGCCAAGTTGCTAGGCAGTGGCACAGCATTTGCCAACATGCCCATGGACGAGGCGTTACGTATTGCAGAAATGATGGTGCTGCACGAGTACCAAACGGGTGAGATTTTGACCCAAGAGGGGCAAACCAATCAAGGCCAACTGATGCTGGTGGTGCAGGGTGAAGTCAAAGTAACTTCCAAACTGATCAACGCCATGGACTCACTGGTCTACCGCACCGCCAGCGCCGGGCATTTGGTGGGTGAGGTGGGTTTTATCGACGGCCAACCCCATTCAGCCACTAGCACCGCCACTAGCCTGGTGCATGTGGCTATCTTGCCAAGGCATTTGTTTGTAGTGCTGCTAGAGCAACAGCCTTTTGCAGCAGCGCAACTGATGGCGGGATTACTTAAGATCATGGCTCAGAGGGTGCGCCACGCAAACATGACAATCCAAACTCTAGGCGTGGTGCACAAAGGCTTGCAAGAAGAGGTAGACCGTTTGAGAGGGCTGGTAGCTAAAAAATAATCCAGCTAAGGAAAATTTCAGGTATGCTTTTTGTTATGGTGCCCAGGAAGGGACTCGAACCCCCACGATGTTACTCGCTAGTACCTGAAACTAGTGCGTCTACCAATTCCGCCACCTGGGCCTGCTAGTTGTGATGTGCGTAAAGCTCGACAACTAGGTTTGTATTTCAGAGAACTTAGGATTTTATATCAAAACTACCCCCCATCCTGGCAGCCTGCCAGAAGAAATTGAAGGCATAGCGTTAGGTCACCGTGACGGACACGGCTTTGTGCAACGCGACGACGGCGGTGCAGACCTGTACCTACCGCCCAACGAAATGCGCGCCGTGTTGCACCGTGACCGCATCAAAGCGCGCATAGTGCGCCACGACCGCAAAGGCCGCCCTGAAGGCAAAGTTACCGAGATTATTGAACGCGCGCCGCAGCCCATCATTGGCCGTTTGCTGCAAGAGTCTGGTGTGTGGCTGGTAGCGCCCGAGGACAAGCGTTACGGCCAAGACGTGCTGATTCCTAAAACCGGCACCGGCAACGCCAAAGCCGGCCAAGTGGTGGTGGTGCAACTGACCGAACCACCGTCGCTCTATGGCCAACCCGTAGGCCGCGTGATAGAAGTGCTGGGCGAGGTAGATGACCCTGGTATGGAAATTGAAATTGCGGTGCGCAAATACAGCGTGCCGCATGAGTTTAGCGAGGCCTGTTTACAAGAGGCCCGCCTGCTGCCTGACCACGTGCGCCCGGCTGATAAAAAAGGCCGCGTTGATTTAACCGACGTGGCGCTGGTCACTATTGACGGCGAAGACGCGCGCGACTTTGACGACGCGGTGTACTGTGAGCCTGCCAAAGTAGGGCGCGGCAAAGGTTGGCGATTACTGGTCGCTATTGCCGATGTATCACATTATGTGAAGAACGGCAGTGCGATTGATATTGACGCTTACGACCGTGCCACCAGCGTGTATTTTCCGCGCCGCGTGATACCGATGCTGCCTGAAAAACTCAGCAACGGCTTATGTTCATTAAAGCCTGATGTTGAGCGCATGTGCATGGTGTGTGACATGCTGGTCAATGCCAAAGGCGAGGTTACCGCCTACCAGTTTTACCCCGCTGTGATGCACAGCCACGCCCGCTTTACCTACACCGAAGTAGCCGCTATTTTGGGTAACACCCGTGGCCCAGAGGCTGCTAAACGCAAAGACCGTGTGCAAGATCTGCTGAACCTGCACGATGTGTACCGCGCTTTGCTAGTGCAGCGCAACGAGCGTGGCGCAGTGGATTTTGAAACCACAGAAACGCAAATTGTGTGTGACGACAACGGCCGGATTGAAAAAATTATCCCCCGTACACGCAACGATGCGCACAAACTGATTGAAGAGGCCATGCTAGCGGCCAACGTGTGCAGTGCTGACTTTATTGCAGGCCACAAGCACCTGGGCCTGTTTCGTGTGCACGAAGGCCCCACACCCGAGAAAAAAGACACTCTGCGCCAATACCTTAAAACGTTGGGGCTTAACTTAACTATCAGCGAAGACCCCGCTCCCGCTGAGTTTCAAGCCATTGCCGCTGCCACCAAAGACCGCCCTGATGCGCAGCAAATCCACACCATGCTGCTGCGATCGATGAGCCAAGCCATTTACACGCCCGTTAACAGCGGCCACTTTGGTTTAGCGTTTGAGGCCTACACGCACTTCACCAGCCCGATTCGTCGTTACCCCGACCTGCTGGTGCACCGCGTGATCAAGGCGATATTAGAAAAAACTAAATACTCGCTACCCGCTTTACCCATGCCGGGCGAGGCGCAAGACAAGTTGAAAAAACGCTTGGCTGCCCGCGCGGCTAACAACGCGAAGTTTGCCTCTGCATCGGACAAAACCGCAGCGGCTAAGCCCAAAAAATCCAGCCCTGAGCAAATTGGCTGGGAGGCCGCAGGCATTCACTGCAGCGCTAATGAGCGCCGAGCGGACGAGGCCAGTAAAGACGTAGAGGCTTGGCTCAAATGCAAATACATGCGGGAGCATTTGGGCGAGGAATATGCCGGCACCGTCAGCTCGGTCACCAGCTTTGGTTTGTTCGTGACCTTAGACGCCATGTATGTTGAAGGCTTGGTGCACATTACCGAGCTGGGAGGCGAATACTTTAAGTTTGATGAAATCCGCTGCGAGCTGCGCGGCGAGCGCACGGGTCTGCGTTACGCGATTGGCACGCGGGTAAACGTGCAGGTCAGCCGTGTAGATTTAGATGGCCGCAAGATTGACTTTAGGCTGGTACGCGATGGCGAGGCAGTGCGTTTGCCTTCGGGTGGCTTGGTGCGTCTGGATGCCGATGACAGTGCCACAGGTAGACCCACACGCAGACGCGACAAGGGCACCGAGCGTAGCAGTGAGCGTGGCAACGACCGAAGCACTGACCGCAGCGCTGGCAGAAAACGCACACACGATCTGACGCTAGAGGGCGGTTTTGAGAGTTTTGACCGTGCACCCGCTGCACGCAAATCAGCCGCTAAACCGCAAAGCAAATCTGCTAAATCATCCAGTCAAGCTCCTAGCAAAGCGGTAGCGCGCGCACCTGCATCGCCTATCCAAGCTTTGCGCGCAGCTGTTAAAAAAGCTGCCGCCAAAGGCAAAGGCAAACGTCGCGGTCGTTGATCGCAGCGCTGCTCGCCATAAATATTAAGTGTGAAAATTTATGCCCATTAAGCCCAAGCCTTTATCGATTGGAATATTAAGCACGGCCGATATTGCACGCCAGTTTTGCGATGGCAACCGTCGCAACTCTGAATTGCAGATCAGCGCAGTTGCCAGTCGCACCTTACCGAGAGCGCAATCTTTCGCTAAAAGGCACAGCATCGCCAAAGCCTATGGCACTTACGATGAGCTGCTGCAAGACCACAGCATTGAGGCTGTGTACATTCCGCTGCCCAACCATATGCATGCAGAGTGGGCGATTAAGGCTGCGCAGCATGGCAAGCATGTGCTTTGCGAAAAACCGCTCACTCTGAGCGTCGACCAAGCGCAGGCAATGTTTGCAGCGGCGCAGCAGCACGGCGTGATCTTGCTGGAAGGTTACCCGTATTGGTTTCAGCCCCACATGCGTGAGCTGCTACAACTGGCGCACGGTGGTGCTATCGGGCGCGTGGTCGGGCTAGAGGCGAGGTTTTCGTTTTCTTTGATGAAGCCGGGCGACAACATCCGTGTGCAGCCCGATATGGGCGGTGGCGCCATGTGGGACTTGGGCTGTTATGTGGTCAGCTTGTCGCGTTTGCTGATGGGCGACATGCCCCAGCGTGTGATGGCTACTGCAGTGTGGTCGGGTGACGATGCTGCGCGTAATGTCGACATGAGTATGTTGATGAGCTTAGAGTTCAGCGGTGGCCGCAGCGCACAGCTCAATTGTGCGATGAACAAAAACTACGAGCGCTGTGCAACTGTTTTTGGCAGCCACGGCCTGATCGAGACAGGTTTTCCTAACCACAGCAGCCGCAAAGACCCGGGGTTACTGCGCTTGTGGCGTGGTGCGGTCAACATGGCACCGTGCGAAGACATTGCTGTGGCTACAGGCGATGGCTTTTTATTTGAGGCGCAAGCGTTTACTGACCTGGTGCGCCGCCGCGACTTTGCCGCTATGGCGCAGGCCCA
>JANOSN010000391.1:0-1080 GCA_031415895.1 Polaromonas sp.
TTCAAAAAAAGTAGCTTTGTACGTTTTGCATATTCAAATAATATTCTTGTTGGCTTTGGGCGTACGGTTGATGATGGAAAGTACTATGCGTTAATTGCAGACTTGGTTATTCATCCTGAATTTCAAAGCCAAGGTATCGGCTCTCATGTTTTGCTCTATCTAAAGAACTCTTTAGAAGGTTATGCGTTTACTACGCTAACGTCTGCTGTGGGTAAAGAAGCGTTTTATGAAAATCAAGGGTGGAAGAAACAAATCACTAGCTTTATATGGCCTCGCTCTGAAAAGCAGAGCAAGGAAAATACATAAAAGGTTATGTTGCATTTAAAACATATCTAGGTGATTCGCATGAAATCCACCTTCGAACTATCTGACAGTGAATTTGAACAAGACAAAGCCTCAGCGCATGGCCTGCTGGCACGCGCGCTGAATTAATCACAATCGCACCATCTCATCCCGAATCGCCTGCAAATACGGCTCGAACTCTTGCAAATTGTTGTGCCCTGCGTTGGGCACTAATACCAGTTTAGATTGGGGCGCTAGTTTTTGTAAAACTTGGCTGTGGCTGGGTTTAATCAAGGTGTCGGCCTGGCCGTGGATTAGCAACAAGGGGCCGCGCAGGGCGGCTACTGACTCGTGGGTGCGCAGGGGGTAGCGCAGCACGGCGCTGGGCACCCACGGGTATTGCGCTAAGGCTAGTTTTTCCATGCTTTCGTAGGCTGATATCAAAATAGTGGCGTCTGCTGGCTGGCCTTGCTGCGCTAGTTCAACAGCCAGCCCAGCGGCTAAAGCGGTGCCTAAAGAGCGGCCTAGCACCATCTTCTTTTTACCGGCATATTGCGGCGCAAAATGTTGCCACACTGCGCGCACATCGGCACGCAGCTGGGCTTCAGACTCGATCTGCCCGGTGCTTTTGCCGTAGCCGCGATAGTCCATCAGCACCACGTCCATTTGGTGGCTACGGTAAAAGTCGGGGTCTGGAAACCACGTGTCTACATTGCCACCGTTGCCATGCAAAAAGAACACCACACCCTTGGCACTCTTGGGCGAAGCCGCTTTTAAATGCAGCACTGACAGCTGCGC
>JANOSN010000392.1:0-5165 GCA_031415895.1 Polaromonas sp.
TATTAAAACTGTAGCTGTCTTAGCAGTAGCTGCAGGGACTATGGCCAGTTTTAATGCACAAGCTGGCGATGTGCGCTGGAACATCACTATTGGCCTGCCTGGCGTGGTGCAGTACCAGCCTTACCCGCCCCAGGTGGTTTACCCAGCCCCGGTGGTGGTGTACCAACAGCCTCAGGTGGTGTACCAACAACCCCAGGTGATTTATCAGCAACCTCAGGTGGTGTACCAACAACCGCAGGTGATTTACCAACAACCTCGTGTGGTGTACCAACAGCCCCAGGTGGTGTACACCCATCCCTCGTACTACCGTGGGCATGGCGGGCATAACCGGGGCCACGGTTATGGCCACGGCAACGGTCACCGTGGCTATGGCCAGGTGCGTTACGGCTATTAATTTTTTTAACGTCTACAAAAAAAGCCTGCACGTGTGCAGGCTTTTTTGGTTTTGCAAACTTGAGGTTACCAGTTGTCCGAGCGCATGATGCTTTCCCATTTGCCGCCGCGCACGCTGTATACGCTCACCACGCCGTAGCGCTGCTCGCCTTTGTCGGTCCACTTCATCGAGCCGGTCACAGGCGCGTAGCCGTCAGACTTGCGCAGTGCTGCCGTAATTTTGGCAGGGTCTGCCGAGCCAATTTTTTTGATGGTGGCTGCTAGCACGTGGGTGGCGTCGTAGGTGTAGTGGCCACCGTAGGCGGGGGGTACTTTGAACGCGGCTTGATAGGCAGTTAAAAACGCTGCGCCCCCTGGAAACTCGTTAGCCTCTAACACGATAGACGTGGCATAAAACGCGCCTACGTTACCGGTGTGTTTCACCATGTCAGTGGTTTTTAGCGTGTCGGTGCCAAGAATAGTGACCTGTTTGTTGTAGCCAACCTTGGTGAGGTTTTCAATCAAGGCCACTACCTGAAAGTCATTTAATGTGCTGACAATCACTTGTACGCCTTCGGTTTTTAGCTTGTCAGCCAGCGCCGCAAAGTCTTTGGTTTTGTCGTCAAAGCTTTGGCGGACAGTGACAGTTTTTTTGCCTTTTAGCTGGCCTGCAGCTGCATCGGCCAAACCTTTGCCGTAGGGTGTGCCGTCGTCAATGACCGCAAACTTGGTGCCTTCAATTTGGCTGGCTGCGAAAGATCCTACAGCACGGGCTTGTAGCTCGTCGTTAGCCACCAGGCGCAGCGCAGTGGCATGGCCTAGCTCGGTAAATTTGGGGTTGCTAGAGATAGCCAGTTGGGCAATGTTTTTTTCAGCATAGATGGGCGCAGCGGCAATGCTGACGCCAGAATTTAAGTGGCCAATGACGGCTACTACGCCAGCGTCTACCAGCGCTTGGGCTACTTTTTTACCTTCGTCAGCGTTGGCTTTATCGTCCATAGCTACCATTTCAAGGGTAACCACTTTGCCGTCGACTTTAAAGCCCTGCTTGTTCAACTCGTCGATGGCCAGCTGCACGCCGTTGGCCATGTCTTTGCCTAACGCGGCCAAGCCTCCTGACATGGGCTGGGCTACGCCGATTTTGATGGTGTCCGGCACGCGGTCGCAGCCGCTCAGGCTGAGTGATGCCACTGCGGTTAGCGTTAACACAGCGGCGCTGATGGCGCTACGGCGAGAAAATTGAATCATAGGAATCTCCGTGAATTTACAGTAAGACGCTCGGAGTATTGAGTATCTGAGCATAAATGTACAGACGCGTTTCTGAAAATGCTTGGTGATTTCACCTAATTTGGTGTTGTAAACACCAGCATTAGAGCGGCTTATCTAGCGGGCCAACTAAAAAACACAGTTTTAAGGCACGGTAAGGTATTGCTGTGACAAATCTGCAAAAGATTGCAATTGCGGGTCTACGCCAGTTTCTTGTAGCAAGATATTCGCCACCTCACTGGCCAAGCTGGCGGCCAGACGGGCATCTAAAAACAGCAGTCGGCTGCGGCGGGCTAGCACGTCTTCTACCGTGCGGGCGTATTCAAATCGTGCGGCAAAACGCACCATGGCTTCGGTCAGGCCAGTGGTGCCTGTGCCGCCCAGTTCGCGCTGTGCGCCGGGCAGCGCTTGCACTTGTGCGGCCTCGCTGCCATACAGGTGCAAGCCGGGCGCGGCGCTTACGCGGGTGCTGGTGGGTTGCGCGCCTATGAGGGGTAAATTATTAGTCACGCCGCCTTGTTTAGTGGGCAGCAGTTGCGCGCTAAAGGCTTCGGTTAACACGTCTTCAGCCATGGCGCGGTAGGTAGTCCACTTGCCGCCGGTCACGGTCAGCAAGCCAGATTTACTGACGATGATGGTGTGTTCACGGCTTAGGGCCTTGGTGTTGCCGCCGTCATCGTCTTGCGGCTTGACCAAGGGGCGCAGGCCTACCCAGATAGATTTTACGTCGCTGCGCTGCGGCGCGCGGGTAAGGTACTTGGCGGTTTCGCCTAAGATAAATTGCACTTCTTCGGCAAACGGCGTGGGCTCGCGCGCTAGGTCGCTGCGCGGGGTGTCGGTGGTGCCCAAAATAACTTTGCCCAGCCAAGGTACTGCAAACAGCACGCGACCGTCAGATGTTTTGGGGATCAGCAGGGCGTGGTCGGTAGGGAAAAACTCGCGGTCCACCACCACGTGCACGCCCTGGCTTGGGGCCACCATAGCCTTGACGGGGCGGTGAATGCTAGTGCCGTCTTGTTGGCGAAATTCGTCCACCCACACTCCCGCCGCGTTGATCACGCAGCGCGCTTTGATGGTGTAGTCAGCGCCAGTCTCTGTGTCTTGCGCGGTCAGGCCGGTGACTTTGCCGTCTTCATGCACCAGCTGTTTAGCTGCGCAATAGTTAACTAGCAGCGCGCCTTTGGCAGCGGCGGTTTTGGCCAAGGCTAGGGCTAGGCGTGCATCGTCAAACTGGCCGTCCCAGTATTTAACGCCACCGGTTAAGTGGGCGGGCTGTGCGGTGGGCAGCAGGCCTAATGTTTCGCTGCGGTTTAAAAATTCGGTTTTGCCTAAGCCAGCTTTGCCAGCCAATAGGTCATACATTTTCAGGCCAATGCCATAAAACGGTGCTTGCCACCATGCGTATGAGGGCATGACAAAGGGCAGGGGCTGTGCTAGGTGTGGCGCGTTGGCTAGTAAGGTAGTGCGCTCGTGCAGTGCCTCGCGCACCAAGCTGATATTGCCTTGCGCTAAATAGCGCACACCGCCGTGCACCAGCTTAGTAGCGCGCGACGAGGTGCCTTTGGCAAAGTCATGGCTCTCTAGCAGCACCACTCTAAAGCCGCGTGCCGCTGCATCCAGTGCTACGCCCAAGCCTGTGGCACCACCGCCAATAATGGCCACATCATATTCGCGGCCCTGCGCTAATTGCGCAATCAAGGCAGCACGTGTGGTGGTAAGTGAGGGCTGAGCAGCAGACATGGAACAACTAACTTCTTAAAATTCAAACCAGATGAGTATAGAAGACGGGCGTGCACCTTAGCCCATGGTTAGAGTGCACGCCCGGTTTAGCTTGCGTTAAAAAGCTTTAACGCGCCTTGCCATTCTTCCACGCGTCTAGCAGCGTATCGTAGGCAATGGTCTCGCCTTTTGGCTTCTCGTTGGCCAGCTTCTTCCAGGGCGCAGCTGTATCGCTCAGGTACTTGGCTGGGTCGCCTTTGGGGTTCATCTTAGGTGCGCAGTTGGCCATGCCAGCGCGCTCTAGGCGCACCATCACTTCGTCCATCTCCTCGGCCAGGTTGTCCATCGCGGCTTGCGGTGTTTTCTCACCCGTCACGGCTACAGCCACGTTCTTCCACCACAGCTGAGCAAGCTTGGGATAGTCAGGCACGTTGGTGCCCGTAGGGGTCCAGGCCACACGGGCAGGGCTGCGGTAAAACTCTACCAAGCCACCCAGCTTAGGGGCTGCATCGGTCATCGCTTTAGACTGAATGTCTGACTCGCGGATAGGTGTGAGGCCCATCATGGTCTTTTTAAGCGATGTAGTTTTAGCCGTGACAAACTGGGCATAAAGCCAAGCTGCAGCTACTTTGTCGGGGTTATGGTCTTTAAAGAAAGTCCATGATCCCACGTCTTGGTAGCCGTTTTGCATGCCTTGCTTCCAGTACGGGCCGTTAGGGCCTGGGGCCATGCGCCACTTAGGTGTGCCGTCGGCATTGACTACTGGCAGGCCAGGCTTGATCATGTCGGCGGTGAAGGCGGTGTACCAAAAGATCTGCTGGGCGATTTGGCCTTGTGCAGGCACGGGGCCTGCTTCACCAAAAGTCATGCCGATGGCTTCTTTGGGTGAATATTTCTTCATCCAGTCGATGTACTTGGTCAGGGCATATACAGCCGCTGGTGAGTTGGTAGCACCACCACGCGATACCGACGAACCTACTGGGTTGCAACCGTCAGCCGTGGTTTTAATGCCCCACTCGTCTACTGGTTTGCCGTTAGGAATGCCAACGTCTGCCGTGCCAGCCATAGACAGCCATGCATCGGTAAAGCGCCAGCCCAGCGATGGGTCTTTTTTGCCGTAGTCCATGTGGCCATAAATCGGCTTGCCGTCGATCTGTTTTACGTCATTAGTAAAGAATGCGGCGATGTCCTCGTAGGCGCTCCAGTTTTGTGGCACGCCTAGGTCATAGCCATATTTCTTTTTGAACTGCTCTTTCAGCTCAGGCTTGGCAAACAAGTCTGCACGGAACCAATACAGGTTGGCAAACTGTTGGTCGGGCAACTGGTACATCTTGCCGTCAGGCGCGGTGGTAAAGCTGGTGCCGATAAAGTCTTTAAGGTCAAGGCCTGGGTTGGTCCACTCTTTGCCTGCACCGGTCATGTAGTCGGTCAGGTTTAAGATTTTGCCGTAACGGTAGTGGGTACCAATCAGGTCAGAGTCGCTGATCCAGCCATCGTAAATCGACTGGCCTGATTGCATTGAGGTTTGCAGTTTTTCAACTACGTCGCCCTCTTGAATCAAGTCATGTTTAACTTTGATGCCTGTGATCTCCTCGAAAGCTTTGGCCATGACCTTGCTTTCGTACTCGTGGGTGGTGATGGTTTCTGACACCACAGCAATCTCATTGACGCCTTTGCCTTTTAGCTTGGCAGCAGCTTCAGCAAACCATTTAAGTTCTGCTCCTTGCTGTTCTTTGCTTAAAGTAGACGGTTGAAATTCTTCAATCCACTTGGTGGCTGCGGCCGATCCGCCACCACCCGCAGGTGCG
>JANOSN010000393.1:0-3220 GCA_031415895.1 Polaromonas sp.
CTGCTGCGCCGTAGGGCTATCGCCACCAGAACCCCGGGCGCAACGGCCAAGCATCTGCAGTACTCACTCCGGGGGAAATTTAGAAACTCGCTGCGCTCAAACATCTAAATTTCTGATCCCCTGCGTTCCGTGCTTCGAGCCCGGGGCTCTAATCGGTGGCGACAGCCCTACGGCACAGCAGGCCGCTTGTAGTGGGCTGGGGTGAAACGCGCAGACAGCAGCGATATGTCCCGCCGCCCGTCCAAGGTAAACAAGGACACCATGCATTGCTATTGGGGAGTTACAAGTCACAAAACACTACAAAATTAATAGCAATAAACGTAATAAATACTTGGACTACGAGGCTATTTGACCAGTAAAAAGGCTTTTCAAGCCTTCTTTATAACCACCAGCCCCTTCAAATACTCACCCTCTGGAAAATTGATCGTCATCGGGTGGTCTGGCGTGCCGCCTAGGCGTTCGGTGATGTAGCCGTCTGCGTGGGCATCGATGGCTGCGCCGGCTACTATTTTGTGAAACAGTGCCGCATCAATACCGCCTGAACAACTGTAGGTAAACAGCACGCCACCGGATTCTAAAATTTTAAAAGCAATGCGATTAATGTCTTTGTAGGCCCGCGCTGCACGGTCTGCGTGGGCAGCAGTGGGGGCGAATTTTGGTGGGTCTAGGATGATGGCATCAAAGGTGTGGCCTGCTGCGTCAAACTGGCGCAGCGACGCGTTGACGTCGGCATCGATAAACGTGGTGTGGCTTGCGTCAATACCGTTAAGCGCTACGTTGGCCTTGGCGCGCTCAATGGCGGGGCCGCTAGAGTCAATCGACGTGACGTGGGCATTGCCCAGCGGCCCACCTGCACGCATACCCGCCAGCGCCGCCACAGTAAAGCCGCCGGTGTAGCAATAGCAGTTCAGCACGCGCTGAAACTGCAATCGCTTGGCGTAGTCGGCAAATTTTTTGCGGCTATCGCGCTGGTCTAAATAAAAACCGGTTTTGTGGCCTTGCGCAATGCTCAGGCTTAGTTGGTAGCCATGCTCGGTGATGGTGATGTCTACATCGCCACTGCCGCGCAGCCAGCCCGTGACGGGCTGCAAGCCCTCTAGCGCGCGGGTGCTGGCGTCTGACCGTTCGTACAGCTTGGTTAAACCAGTGACGTGGAGCAAAGCATCAGCGATGACTTGTTTATGGCGATCTGCGCCAGCAGATAAAAACTGCGTCACCAGTGTGTCGCCGTAGCGGTCGACAATCAAACCTGGCAGGCCGTCTGACTCACCGTGAATCAACCGCATGCCCGTGCTTTGCACATCAAATCTCGCGCGCGCTGTGACCGCACGGGCGCAGGCGGCCGTAAAAAACGCCGCATCAATACGCTGCGCCTCGTCAAAGCTCCACACCCGTGCGCGAATTTTGCTGCTGGGGCTAAAAGCCGCCCAGCCTAAAAACGCGCCATCGTGCGACTCGACCCGCACCGTCTCGCCACTGTCGCCACCGCCTTTGGCAATAGCGTTGTCAAAAATCCAAGGGTGGCGGCGTTGCAAGGCGCGCTCTTTGCCTTCGCGCAGTTTGATAATTTTCATAAGCCTATTGTCTCAAAATCACCAATGTGCTGGTTTGCTAGCTGGTTTCTTCTTGGTCGGCACGTTCAGCGGAAGTTGCGATTTTTCCAGCTCTTCGTCTTTAATATAACGCCTCACCCAATGTGCCAACGGTGTTAGCCTTTTGTTTGGAACCTTGCCATCGTCTTTGGTGTTTTCACGCAAAGGCATGACGAGACCAATTTTTACGTTCGGCGCATCCTCACGAACCATACGCAGCGCGGGTTCTATGTCGCTGTCATTAGAGCAGATGACCACTTGATCGCAACGACCTCTAGCGGCATCGCGATAGGCGTGCAAAGCAATGTTCACATCTGTTTGTTTTTCTTCGATCATCCAGATGCGCGAAACCTGAGCTTTGCTAGGCTGTGCATTCGGCACAAAAGTAGGCAATGCCGTTGGCTGGAAGATGTGAAATCCTTGGATGATTTGTATGATATCGGGATACTTGGCGATCAGTGCCCGCAAGTATTGCGTTTGCGCATGCTCAGAATTTTGGCCATGTCGCGCGTAGGAGGCTTTGACCGGCGCAGTGAAATATTTGATCGATACCACCTGTGCACTTGGGTCTTGCTGCGGCAATATCGTGTCCCTGAAAAGGGTAGCAATGTCCAGCCACTTGAATGGGGTACCCTTTAGGCGCGAGTAGTAAAGGTTATACCCGTCAATGTAAATAGTGGTCTTGGTCAAATGAGGGTCCTAAAAGTGAAAAAGCCACCTTGCGGTGGCTTTTTCGCCCAAAGCTTGAGCCAACTTAATGACACCGCAAAGGGATTGTGTGCTGATATTGTATCTGAAAACGCTGGAAGCCTCTCTGTAATTCGCTGAAAACGAACCATTGCAGAGATGTCTTTACTCGTACAGTATTACTCATTTTCTACGCTTTGCCCGCGGATGCGCCGCATCATAGGCCTTGGCCAAATGCTGAAAATCTAGCCGGGTGTAGACCTGTGTGGTGGTGATGTTGGCGTGGCCTAGCAGCTCTTGTACGGCGCGCAGGTCTTGGCTGCTTTGCAGGATGTGGCTGGCAAAGCTGTGGCGCAGCATGTGGGGATGCACGGGGGTGGCCAGGCCTGCTTGCAAGCTGCGGCGCTTTAGGCGGTGCCACACGGACTGGGCTGTGAGGCGGGTGCCATTTTTGCCGATGAACAAGGCGGCTTGATGCGAGGGCACTTCGACAGGTTCAGTGTGAACGGTACTTGATTGCGTCCTGCTGGTATCTTGCAAGCTTGACGCAGGCAGTAGCTGATCGCGCACGGCCAGATATTTTTGCAGTGCTTGGATGGATTTTTCACCCAACGGCACAGTGCGCACTTTGCTGCCTTTGCCGGTGACATGCACTTCGCCTGCCTCTAAGTGCAGCCAACCCTTGGCAGCGGATGACGCTTGTACGTCTAGCCCTACCAGCTCGCCTACGCGCAGGCCACTGCCGTACAGCAGCTCGGTGATGGCTGCGTCGCGGGCTTCTAGGCGGGCGTCAAACGCGCCGGCTGCTGCGTCGCGTGCAAAGCTGGCTAGCTGCACTGCGTCGTCTACTGCCAGCGCCTTGGGCAAGGGCTTGGGCTGCTTGGGGGCGCGCACGTCTTGCACGGGATTGGCTTCAATGCAACCTTCACGGCCAAGCCAGG
>JANOSN010000394.1:0-5363 GCA_031415895.1 Polaromonas sp.
ACTGTTGGTTGCGCTGAAAGCGTTTAACGGTGACTTCTTCGCCCAGGCGGGCGACGACGATTTGGCCGTTGCGGGCGTCTTTGGTGGCTTGCACGGCCAATAGGTCGCCGTCGATGATGCCAATGTCGCGCATGCTCATGCCGCGCACTTTGAGCAGGTAGTCGGGCTTGGCTTTGAACAGGCTGCTTTCGACGTAATAGGTTTGGTCTACGTTCTCGACAGCCAGTATGGGTGCACCGGCTGCTACGCGGCCTACCAAGGGCAGGGCCAGCTGCATCAGGCTTTGCAGAGGCAGGCTGAACTGTTTGCCCAGGCCATCGGTGCGGGCGGCGTTGATGCTGCGCAACGCATCGCCACGCAGGCGAATGCCGCGCGATGTGCCGCTGACCAGCTCGATCACGCCTTTGCGGGCTAAGGCCTGCAAATGCTCTTCAGCAGCGTTGGCGGATTTAAAGCCTAGCTCGCTGGCGATTTCGGCCCGGGTGGGCGGCGCGCCCGTGCGGGCGATAGCGTTTTGCACCAAATCTAAAATTTGTTGCTGGCGGGCGGTTAACTTAGGGCTTTCAAACATGGCAAACTCCTAGGCAATCTCGGACAATCCAAGACTTAGCAAAAGATCAACTTAAAGGTTGGGTAAGAACCCAGTGCATGGGGTAACTGCGAGATTGAGACCATGTACTGAGTTCTTATCCAGTTACTGTATATTAAATCAGCTTTTTGAAAAGTGCAAGCATTGTGGTGAAAATAAATCAAAAAATAGTGGTTTTGGGTACTGGCGGCACGATTGCGGGCACGGCGGCCAGTAGCGCAGACCATACGGGCTACACCGCAGCGCAGATTGGCGTGGCCCAATTATTGGACAGCATTAGCGGGCTAAAAGAGGTGTTGCAGGGCACCAGCCACCCCACAGAGCTGGTCACCGAACAAGTCGCCCAAATCGACAGCAAAGACATGGACTTTGCCACCATGGCGCGCTTGGCCAGCCGCTGCGCCCACCACCTGGCCCAGAGCGATGTGCGCGCCGTGCTGGTCACCCACGGCACCGACACGCTGGAAGAAACCGCTTGGTTTTTGCACCTCGTGCTGCCTGCCGACCTGTTGGCCACCAAGCCCGTGGTGATGACCTGCGCCATGCGCCCCGCCACCTCCAGCCAAGCTGACGGCCCACGCAACTTGCTAGATGCCATGCACGTAGCGCTAGACGCGCAGGCCTGCGGCGTGCTGGCCGTGTGTGCAGGCGATGTGCACAGCGCTGTGCATGTGCAAAAGGTGCATAGCCATGCGCTTAACGCCTTCAGTTCAAGCCTTGAAGACGGTGCACTGCCGCTGGGCAGGCTGCACACAGGTCAACAGCCCGCAGTGCACTGGAATGCCTCTGCAAGAGCATTTACACCATCAAATATGCCAGTAGTCCAAGCATTCATTGCTCAGACAGCTATGAAAATAATAGCAAATAGAACCGGCTGGCCCAGAGTAGAGATCGTGCACAACTACGCGGGCGCTACAGGCGCGGTGGTGCGCGCGCTGCTAGCTGACAACCATGTGCCCGTCAAAGGCATCGTCGCGGCGGGCACTGGCAACGGCACGTTAAGCGCTGACCTAGAGGCTGCTTTGGTCAGCGCGCAAAGCCGTGGTGTGCGCGTGCTGCGCGCTAGCCGCTGCGCTGGGGGTGGGGCAAGTACTACTGCCAACGATACGCTGCCTTGCACGGCATTATCGGCAGTCAAAGCGCGTGTACAGATGGTGCTGGAGTTGCTAATGGAATCGGCTGCTGTGTAGGAACTTTCTGTGCAAGTTAAAACCTAATAATTTCTCGCACACCTAGCTGCTAGCGAGCCATTTAACTTATTCAGGAGACAACAGAATGCAACGCAAGCTTTTTATCATCTCAGCACTGGCTGCGGCCAGCGCTTTAGTTTTATCCTCATGCGCCACCAGCATCATGGGGCCAGCTGAAACGGCCAGCACTATCGACCGAGCGCAGCGCGCGATGGGCGGCGCTGACCTAAAGACATTGCGCTACACCGCCAGCGGCACAGGCGCGCTGTATGGCCAAGCCTACCAACCCGGCATGGCGTGGCCCAAACTTAACGTCACAAGCTTAGTGCGCCTGCACGACTACGACACTTCCAGCTTTCGCCAAGACCAAGCCATCAGCCGCGCTGAGGCAAACGGTGGCGGCGGCACACCGCTGCTAGGCCAGGGTGAGCAGCGCACGGTGGGCATGCTGCAAGGCACCACCAGCTGGAACATGGTAGGCCCTGCCCCTGTGGCAGCACCCGTAACGCTAGACCAGCGTATTCACGACTTGTGGACCAGCCCGCACGGCGTGCTCAAAGCCGCGCTAAAAAACCAAGCCACGGCCACCCAGCGCACAGTGGACGGTAAAAGCTACACCGCCATCAGCTTTACTGAGCCCAACCGTTTAATGGCGACCGCTTATGTCAACGCCCAAGGCATGGTTGAGCGCGTGGACTCGCGCATGTCACACCAAGTGGCGGGCGACATTGACGTAGTCACCGAATACAGCGACTACAAAGACTTTAGCGGTGTGAAATTTCCAGCCCGCATTCGCCAAACCCAAGGCGGTTACCCAGTGCTAGACGTGCAGGTCAGTGAGGTGCAAGTCAACCAAGCTTCGGGCATTGCCATACCAGAGCTGGTGCGCACCGTCACTGAGCGTGCCGTGGCCGAAAAAGCTGCCGAAGGTGTGTGGCTGATCGGCGGCGGCTCGCACAACAGCGTGGCCATCGAGATGAAAGACCACGTCATGCTGGTTGAAAGCCCGCTATACGATGGACGCGCCGCTGCTGTGCTGGCCGAGGTTAAGCGCGTGATCCCGGGCAAGCCCATTCGCTACGTGGTCAGCTCACACCACCATTTTGATCACGCAGGTGGCCTGCGCGCCGCAATAGCCGACGGTGCTACCGTGGTGGCCAGCGCCAATGCCAAAGCATATTACGAGCGCACCTTTGCCAACGCCAACCGCATCAGGCCTGACCTGCTGGCCAAGTCTGGCGCGAGTGCCAAGGTAGAAGCGGTGAACGGCAAGCGCGTATTCACCGACGGCGCGCGTTCGGTAGAAGTGCACGAGATCGCCAAAAGCGTGCATGCCGATGGCTTTTTAATGGTGTATTTACCAGCAGAAAAGCTATTGGTGCAAGCTGATGCCTACACACCGTCTGCGCCCAACGCTGCACCACCTGCCAAGCCTAACGACAACCACTTGACACTGATCAGCAACATTGAAGAGCGCAAGTTCAATGTGGAGCGCATTTTGCCTTTGCATGGGCGCATCGTGCCGCTGGCAGAGTTGTACACCACGGCAGGGCGCAAGCAGTAGCCTAGTTTGCCTTGAAGGCTGTGGCAAACTAGCCAGCTATGTTTGCCACCCTTAAATCCAGCGCGTGGGCCTACCCCGCTTTAGAAGTCGTACATATTTTGGGCATTAGCCTGCTGCTGGGCAACTTGATGCTGCTAGAGCTGCGCGTGTTTGGCAAAGGCGCAGCGCTGCCCATCAAAGACTTGGCGCGCCTGGGTTTAAGTATTGTGTTGGTGGGCTTTTGCATGGCTGCAGCATCAGGTTTGTTAATGTTTGCAACGCAGCCAGAAGAACTCTTGGCTAATCGTGCATTCACCCTCAAAATATTGCTGTTGACTTGTGCTGCTTGCAACGCAGCATGGTTTCATGGGCGCGGGTCGCTAGACAAGCTAGATACAGTGGCCAAAGCGCAAATGATTGTTTCTACTTTGCTGTGGGTGGCTATCGTCACTTGTGGCCGGTGGATTGCCTACCGCTAACTGCTAATTTTTAATTGCTAAGGAGAATGCTATGCAACGCCGTCCTTTTTTAATCGCAGCAGTGTCTATGCCGCTGGCCCACACCGCCCACGCCCACCACGGCTGGAGCAGCTTTGACCAAGACCGCCCCGTCTACCTGGAGGGCACGGCCAGCAAAGTCACTTGGCAAAACCCGCACACTGAGATGCAGCTGCAAATTGTCAGTGGGCTAAAACTACCAGCAGATTTGCCCAGCCGCCCCCTGCCTGCGCAAACCGCGCCAGTTGACGGTAAAGCGCTGCTAGCCAAAGCTGTAGTGCCCAAGCGCACCGACAAAGTGTGGGAAGTAGAACTAGCACCCCTCACACGCATGCAAGCGTGGAATGTGCCCGAGATCAAACCCGGCACCGCACTGGCACTGCTAGGCTTTACCTTCAAAGACGAGAAAGGCGCTGCCATTGTGCGGGTGGAATACCTGTGGCTGGATGGCAAGACCTATGCACTGCGGTCAGGCCCGGCTTAATTGAAGCACTGAACCGATGCATTAACTACCAGCATTAATCCAAAGTATTGACACACACACATCGTGAAATAGTAGTCGCTAGGTTACTAGCGCTTACGTATTGGCACTTGCAAGCCATTGACGCTGAATCGTCTAAACATGACGTGCGCACGCACAGATGTTTAAGAGGGTTAAGTCATGCAAGTTACGAACAAGCTGGGTCTTTTGACGATGCAACGGTTTATGCGCTGCTTATTGGGCGCAATGCTGATTGCAACACTAGCCGCATGCGGTGTAGGCGGGGAGCGTGAACCCGTACTAGCTGGCCCCGAAGTGATCAACCCGCCAGTCACTACCACAGTGGCCAACCAACCCCCTGTAGGCAGCTTTACCCCTACCGCCAACGGCTTAACCGTCACCTTCAACGCCAGCGCCTCGAGCGACCCTGATGGCACTATCCTTGGCTATCAATGGAACTTTGGCGATGGCACCACAGTGCTGAACACTACGTCTGCCACCGTCACCCATGTATACGCCAGTTCAGGCACCTTTATGGTCAACTTGATAGTGCTCGACTCGCAGGGTACGGTCAGCAGTGTTATTAGTCAAAACATTTCTATAGCGCCTATTTCGCCCGGTAACCAACCCCCAAACTCGCTATTTACTTTTGCTACCGGCATAAATACGGTAGTTGTCAATGCCACCAGTTCTTTTGACCCCGATGGCAATATCACTAACTATGCTTGGAACTTTGGCGAACCGAACACCAGTACAAACCTGGCCAGCGGCAGCATCACCACCCATGTGTATGCTAGTACAGGCAGCTTTGTGGTGACGCTAACCGTAACTGACGACCGTGGATTGACAGCTGTTAGCACGCAGACGGTCGTCATAGCAGGTAATAACCCCCCATCCCCAAGATTTGTGCCAACCCCAAATGCACTGCTCGTCTCTTTTGATGCCAGCACTAGCACTGACATCGGCGGTACCATTACCAACTACGCTTGGAATTTTGGTGAAATCAACAACACATCCAACACCGCTACAGGTGTAACAACTACCCACCGCTATAGATTTGCAG
>JANOSN010000395.1:0-2219 GCA_031415895.1 Polaromonas sp.
ACCACAAAATGGTCACGCGAGCCGAACGAAAATTCTTGGCTACCGTGGTGCGATGTAATAGTCGCCGTACCCGTGCCTTCGACCACGCTGAACACCGTGCCGTCGGTTTGGCGATAAGGCTGCCCTTTAAAACCTAGTGGCAGCAGTTGCATAAATGTGCCCATGGTGGGCATGGCCCAGCCGCCGGTCAGTGGGTTGGTGTAGCGCAGTTTGATGCCGTCCCACGCATCAACGGGGGCATCACGCTCTAGCTGGTGCAGGGCATCGCGGGTGCGGGCGTAGGGGTAGCTAAAAATCGGGCTGGTTTTGCCGTAAGGCGATGTGCCGCGTACAGGGGCCATGTTGTGGCCGTAGCGCGCAAAGCTCACGCCCTCGGGTGATTTGATCTGCTGCATGGCAGCGCTGCCGTTTTCAGCAAAGCCTGCGTCAAAAAAGCGCAGCATGGGGATGTCTAGGCCGTCAAGCCAGACCATGGGGTCGGTGGCCTCATGGCCGTGTGCAACAGCTTTTCGATCACCGCTTACTGCGTAGCCGTGATCGTGCCAAGTCATCGACGGCGTAATAATAAAGTCGCCCGGCTGCATGGTGGTACGCTCGCCGTCCACAGCGGTGTACGCGCCTGACCCTTCCACAATAAAGCGCAACGCTGACTGCGTGTGGCGGTGGCTAGGTGCAACCTCTCCTGGCAATATCAATTGCAAACCTGCGTACAAAGACTGGGTTATGCAGCTTTGACCGCGCAGGGCAGGATTTTCTAAAATCAACACACGACGAATAGCCTCTTCAGCCGTGATAGCCGTGCCCGAACGCATGAGAAAAGGTCGCACATCGGCGTATTTCCAGTGCGACGCGACACAAGGTGTTTTGGGCTGTGGTGGCACCAAGGCATGCAACACCTCCCACAGCGGGGTGAGGTGCTGTGGGGACATGTCCGCGTACAGCTGCGCACGGTCGGGGTGGTGTGATGGTGCCATGGTTTTTAGTAGAGTTATTCGACTTTGATACCGCGCATGGCAATGATGCCGCCCATGATATTGGCCTCAGAGGCTACGCGCAGTTTTAAACCTTCGGGTGAAGATCCCACGGCTTGCCAGCCTTGGTTAAACAGCTTTTGGCGCGTGTCTGCGTCGCGGATGATCTTGCCCACCTCTGCATTAAGCTTAGCCTGGGCGCCTGCCGATAAATTGGCTGGGCCTACCAAAGCGTTCCATACCTCAAGGTTAAATTCGCGCAAACCAGCCTCAGCAAGCGAGGGTACCTCAGGTAGCAGCGGGCTGCGGCCACCCGTCACGCCAATAGCTTTGAGCTTACCAGCGCGTACTTGGGGCATGGCTACTGCCGGTGCCATCAACGCCATTTGCAGTTGGCCGCCCAGCATGGCAGTGGCTACTTGTGGGTAGCCAGCATAGGGCACGTGCACAGCCGTCATGCTGCTAAGTTTAGATTTGAGGTATTCCATACCCAAGTGGCCCACGGTGCCGTTACCAGGGCTACCATAGTTCCATTTGTCGCCACCACTGCGCGCCGCATTAAAAAACTCTGCACCACCGGGCTGATCAGGTGTGGTGACCAAAACTAGGGGGGATACCGCCAGCAATGAAATGTAGGTAAAGTCTTTAGCAGGGTCGTAGGGTAGTTTGCTGTAAAGCATCTTGGCCGAGGTAAGGTTGCCGTTGATCACTACTCCCAGCGTATGGTTATCAGTAGCCTTGGCTATCGCATCGGCTGCAATGTTGCCGGATGCGCCGGGGCGGTTTTCAACTACGACAGGTTGACCTAAGACTTTGGACAATGGCTCGGCCAAAATGCGTGCCGCAATGTCTGGCGATGTACCACCCGGAAACCCCACTAACAGCTTAACAGGCTTGGTAGGCCATGCGTCCAATGGCGCTTGGGCTGTGCGCTTGACTGTGGACTGAGCCCAAGCCGGGATGGATACGGCGCATACTGCCGCTACGAGAGCTGCGGTAATTAGTGAAACCCTGTGTTGAAACATCATTTTTCCTAAGGTGGATTAAAAGCTTAGAGCGTACCGTAAATACGGGCTGGCATTAAAGCGTCAGCCCGCATTTGGTTCAGATGTGGTGGTAAAGAGGTTGTCAGGATCAATGCCGCCGTACATCCATTTCAGGCCTGCAAAGCCTGCTGCATCTTCACCGTTTTGAAACATGCTGTTGCGCAGTTCGCGCGTAGCGCCACTGGCGTGGTAGATGTCGCCA
>JANOSN010000396.1:0-1473 GCA_031415895.1 Polaromonas sp.
TATTACTTCTATAGCATCTACCTATGCAGGTCATGTAGACTTAGACTGCGATTTACTAGTCCTAGGCGCAGGCCCCGGCGGCTACAGCGCAGCTTTTCGCGCCGCAGACCTTGGCCTTAAAGTGATCATCGTCGAACGCTACGCCACCCTAGGCGGCGTGTGCCTTAACGTGGGTTGCATACCATCCAAAGCGCTCTTGCACGTAGCAGCCGTGATGGACGAAGTCAGCCACATGGCCGCGCTGGGCGTGGACTACGGCGCACCTACGCTCAACATCGACAAACTGCGCGGCCACAAAGAAAAAGTCATCGGCAAGCTCACCGGCGGCCTGGCTGCCATGGCCAAAATGCGCAAGGTAACGACAGTGCGCGGCTACGGTGCCTTCGTCAGCGCATACCATGTAGAGGTAGAAGAAACGTCTGGCACCGCACAAGAAAAAACCGGTAGCAAAAAAGTTATTCAGTTTAAAAACTGCATCATCGCCGCAGGCAGCCAAGCCGTGCGCCTGCCCTTTATGCAGAAGGATGGGCTTGATACTGACCCGCGCGTAGTAGACAGCACCGGCGCACTAGAGCTAAAAGAAGTACCCAAACGCATGCTCATCTTGGGCGGCGGCATCATCGGCCTGGAGATGGGCACCGTGTACAGCACGCTAGGCGCACGCCTGGACGTAGTAGAGATGCTAGACGGCCTGATGCAAGGCGCAGACCGCGACTTGGTCAAAATCTGGCAAAAGATGAACGCCCCGCGCTTTGACAACATCATGTTGAATACCAAAACGGTGGGTGCCAAGGCCACGCCCGCTGGCATTGAAGTCACCTTCGCACCCGCGCAAGAAGGTGGCACAGCGCCAGCCCCCCAAACCTACGACCTTGTACTGCAAGCCGTAGGCCGCACCCCCAACGGAAAAAAGATCGCCGCTGACAAAGCAGGGGTGGCCGTGACAGATCGCGGCTTCATCAACGTCGACATCCAAATGCGCACCAACGTGCCCCACATCTTCGCCATCGGCGACATCGTAGGCCAGCCCATGCTAGCCCACAAAGCCGTGCACGAAGCGCACGTAGCTGCCGAAGTGATAGCAGGCGAGCAGCAAGGCAATAAAGAGCTGGCCGCAGCAGCATTCAACGCCAGAGTGATCCCATCCGTAGCCTACACCGACCCCGAAGTAGCCTGGGTAGGCCTGACCGAAGACCAAGCCAAAGTGCAAGGCATCAAGGTCAAAAAAGGCCTGTTCCCCTGGACAGCATCAGGCCGCGCCATAGCCAACGGCCGCGACGAAGGCGTCACCAAGCTGCTGTTCGATGATTCACCAGAAGCCCACGGCCACGGCAAAATCCTAGGCGGCGGCATGGTAGGCACCCACGCAGGCGACATGATCGGCGAAATCGCCCTGGCCATCGAGATGGGCGCAGACGCAGTAGACATAGGCAAAACCATCCACCCGCACCCCACGCTGGGCGAGAGCATTGG
>JANOSN010000397.1:0-3532 GCA_031415895.1 Polaromonas sp.
CTGGCAGCATCGTGCGCTTTGACTAAGGCCACATGAGTGCCCGTATAGCCCAAGCCGCGCAGCAAAGTTTGCGCAACTTCCATTTGCTGCTGCAAGCCGGTAAGGTAGTCGGGTGCCTCTTCATCGCTGGTGAGCACCGCAACTTGCGATGCGCCCATGGCAATGGCGCTCAGCCATACGTCCATGCCGATGCTGGCGGTGTGCCACAGCGCCACGGGGATGACGTTGTGCGGCACGCCATGGGCTTTTTTCAGTTGCGCAGCGCGGCCTAGTTGCTCGACCAAGCTTTGGCCTTTAACCTGGCTGTGCAGCAGCAATACAGGGTCTTTGCCGCCCGCTGCGGCGTACGTGCTGAGCAAGGTTTTAAGCTTGACGCCCTGCTCGTTGGCACGCGGGTAGCCGTAGGTGAGCGCACCAGTGGGGCACACGGTGGTGCAGGCACCGCAGCCTATGCACAGATTGGGGTTGACCTTGATCTGCTGACGTTTTTTCTCGCTGCTGATGGCTTTGGCTGAACAAATGTCTATGCACGCATTACAACCAACTGAGTCATTGCGCGCGTGGGCGCACAGCTTTTGTTTATAGGCGAAAAACTTGGGTTTTTCAAACTCGCCCACCATGTCGCGCAGCTTAATCAAGCTGGCAGTGCTTGCATCTTTAAAGTAGCCCTGCGGTGCGGCGTGCCAGTCGATCAGTGGCTTGGCAGACAAGTCGAGTACCAAGTCATACGCTTCAGTCAGGCTTTCAGGTTCGCGGCTAAAGTCTATCGCGCCAGCCACATCACACACCTTCACGCATGCGCGGTGGCTTTGGCATTTGTCTAAGTTAACTTGAAAATCAAGGCCAATTGCTTGCTCAGGGCAGGCAGCTACACACGCATTGCAGCGGGTGCACAGGTCTAGGTCAATCGGGTTGCTGCGCTGCCACTGCAGCTCAAAGGCGCCAAGCCAGCCGCTTAGCTTGGTAATGCTGCCCGTTAAGTGCGGGTATTTGCGCTCTTGTCCGCCCACCTGCTGCTGGCCAGCACTGGTAGAAAAAATGGTGACGTTTAAAGTGTCGCCCAGCACGTCGGCAGCTTGCGTGGCCACATCTAGCGCGCCAATGATGAGCAGTTTGCCTTGGCTTTTGTAAGTGACGGTGGCCACTGGCTCGGGGTCGGGCAGGTGTGCTGCAGCCAACAGGGCGGCCAGCTTGGGCATGGCTTTGGACGCATCTTTGCTCCACCCGCCGGTTTCGCGGATATTGACAAATTTGATGGGTGACACCACGCCAGCTTTAGCGCCTTCGGTCTCAGTAGCCAGCTCAGTAAACAAGCGCTGCTCTTGTCCACAGGCTACCACCACATCGTCACCTGCCTTGATGGCGCGCTGAAAAGCGCCTGCCTCGCGGCGGCACAGGGTGGAGTGTAGGGTTAAGGTTTCATCCAAGGCCGCGCCGAGCGCCTGGGCGTTCAGTGGCATCGTTTGGTTGCAGTCGCAAATCAGGGTGGTCATGATCGGGTTGGCTGGCAGCGGCAAGCGCTGGCGGGCTAGAGGTCTGTGAAAGGGCTGCAGGTGCAGCGGATGGGTCTAACTGTGCCACGGTTTGGGGGGCAGGGCTATCCGCATCATCCCTTGGAAGGGGCTGCGCTGTCGCCTCTGAGGCAGCTGGTTCTTCTTCATCACGCTCAAAGAGTTTTAAAAATTTTACCGACACCATTTCGCGCAACATCGACTCTGGGATGGGGTCGGATTTAGAGTAGTCGTCGACATAGGTGTCCATCATGTCCATCACGTTGTAGTGCGGGTCGGTGAACAGCTTTTTCATGGCGGCGTTTTTAACCTCGGGTGAGACGTTTTTGGCCATGAAAGGTTTGAAGTCAGACTCGGTGGTGAGTGCGCGCGCATCGTCTAAAGTGGGCGGTGGTAGCTCTGCAGGTACTTCTTGCGGTTGCTCAGTTGCTACATTATTTGTAGCTGCTTGAGTAGTAGATACTTGGACTACAAGCGGTTTTTCTTGTAAATTAACGTCTTTAGCAGCCACCACAGGCTTGGGTGGCGGTTCGGCCAGAGGCAGACCCGCTTTGACTGCTTGTTTGCGCTGCGCCCAGCGGCTTAAAAACCCGTCACTGCGCAGATCGTCGTCTTTTTTATCCACCATGGCCGCCCCCAAACTTCTTGTCTGTGGTGACGGTGGCTGCGTTGCCAAAACGGTCTTCTAGGCGCTGAAAGCTTTGCGGGCGCTTGCGCTTTTTAGGCTCTTCAAGAAAGTGCTCTTGTGCAAAAGCACTCATCCACTCGGCCACATGCGCAGGTGCGGCCACTTGATCGACTTTTTCTTGCGCATCTAGCCAGCGGCCTGCATCGTGGTAGCTTAGGCTGACTGCGGTGGGCACGGCGATGACCTCGTCGCTGATGGCAGGCTCTTCTTCCATGCGCCACAGCACAAACCAGCACGGTGCATCGGTGGTGGCGTTTAAGTAGTAGCCTTCGGCATCGTCTTTGAACAGCTCAACGACATGGTTGGGAAATAACCAGCGTTCTTCGGTATCGTTTTTAACCAGCAGCTTGGGCACATTACCAAAGCCATCTTGCTGCTCTACCACGTCGTGCAGTACCCAGCGGTAGTCTAGCCAGCGCGCAGCAGCGCCCGTCATGCGCTCTTTGCGCATGGTGACGGCGACGGTGATGCTGGGGCGTTGTTGCATAGCGTTCATTTTTGCATATTCAGCCTTGGGCTGGCTTACGCTGTGACTAAAACATCTAAACGCACTGCGCAATATTTGAATTCTGGAATCTTCCCCACGGGGTCTAACGCCGCATTGGTTAACAAATTAGCGGCTGCCTCGCGGTACGCAAAAGGCATAAACACGGTGCCGTCGGGCGTGCCGTCATCGCGGCGCAGCGTGGCCTGCACGGCACCACGTCGCGATGCTAAGGTGGCCATGCTGCCTGCAGCTAAGCCCCTGCGTGCCAGCTCTTTGCCATTGACAGAAATGGTGGGCAAAGGCTCTAGCGCGTCTAGCGTGCTGCTGCGCCGCGTCATGCTGCCCGTGTGCCAATGCTCCAGCTGGCGACCTGTAATCAGCACCAGCGGGTAGTTGGCATCGGGCGACTCATCGGCTTTGATAAACCCAGCAGGCACTAAGTGGATGCGGCCATCGTCTGTGGGCACATCATGGATAAACACCATGGGCTGGCCAGGGTCGTCGCTGCTCAGGCACGGGTAGGTCACACTGCCCTCGCGCTCTAGCCGCTGCCAAGTAATGCCTGCTATCACCCCGTGCATGGCTTGGCGCATTTCTTCGTACACGCTGGCTACGCCGCTGTCGTAGCCAGCGTATTGCCAACTTAAACCTAAACGCTTTGCCAGCTCTTGAATAATCCACAAGTCTTGCCGTGCATCGCCGGGCAGTGGCAGCGCGGTGCGACCAAGCTGCACCATACGGTCGGTGTTGGTGACGGTGCCAGTTTTTTCGGGCCATGCGCTGGCGGGCAGCACCACATCGGCCAGCCAGGCAGTCTCGGTCATAAAAATATCTTGCACTACCAAG
>JANOSN010000398.1:0-6678 GCA_031415895.1 Polaromonas sp.
TCTTGCGCCACGATGTCGCAGGTGTTTTGCTCCAGACCGTCTTTATTGGTGAACTTGCCGTATTTCAGGCGGCCTTCAATATATACGGGGTTGCCTTTTTTCAGGTATTCGCCCGCTATTTCGGCTAAGCGGTCAAAAAAGGTGACGCGGTGCCATTCGGTGGTTTCTACGTTTTCGCCGCTGGTTTTGTCTTTGCGGCGGGTGGTGGTGGCAATGCTGACGTTGGCCACGGCTTGGCCCGAAGGCAGGTAGCGGATCTCGGGGTCGCGCCCGCAGTTGCCCATCAAAATAACTTTATTGACCGATGCCATGGTGTGTTGTCCTTCGTACGTTGTGACTAGATTGTGTGAGGTTAGATTATGGCGCTTTATTGAGCGCCATTTAAAGGCCTACGGGGCGTCTTTTGGCACGCACCGGGCTAAGCCTTGGCTGGCACGCGCATGCCCCAGGCCACCGCCAGCCACAGCGCCATGGCCAGCGCACACCCCGTAAACAAGCCCTGCGGCCCCCAGCCCTTGACCAGCCAGCCGCCCGCCGCCCCGCCTACAAAAAACCCCAGCGATTGCAGCGTGTTGTACACCCCCAGCGCCGCCCCGCGCGAGGCTGCCGGTGCAATGCGGGTGACCAAGCTGGGCTGGGTAGCCTCTAGCGCGTTAAAACCACAAAAAAACACCAGCAGTAGCACTGCCAGCGGCCAAATACCCAAGTTGTCCATATCCTTTTGGCCCAGCCAGCTAAAACCTAATTGCGCGATCAAAATCAGCCCAATACTCACCAAAAACACCGCCCGCAGCTTGCCGCGCCGCTCCATCGCAAACACCGCGCCCATGGCCGCAAACGACAGCAGCACTGCGGGTAAATACACCTGCCAATGGGCACCTTTAGCCAGCCCCGCCTGCACCAGCAGCGTGGGCACCGCCACCCACATCGCTAGTTGCACCGCGTGCAAGACAAATACACCCAAGTTCAGTCGTAGCAAGCCACGGTCTGCCAGCACTTGGCGCATGCCGCTGCGGTTGGCGCTAATTTGCCCCGCCGCTGGTGGCACCCCCCACAGCACCACGCCAATGCCCGCAATAGCCAACACGCCAGTGAGCGCAAACAAACCTGATAAACCAATGGCCGCAGCCAAGGGCGGTGCTATCACCAAAGACAGCGCAAACACCAGCCCAATGCTAGCCCCCACCAGCGCCATGGCCTTAGTGCGCACGCTGTCACGCGTTAGGTCAGCCAGCAGCGCCGTCACCGCGGCCGACACCGCCCCCGCGCCCTGTAGCGCCCTGCCCGCCAACAGCCAAGGCAGCGTAGGCGCAGCAGCAGCCAGCAAGCTGCCCGCCGCAAAAATAACCAGCCCGATGATGATGACCCGCTTGCGGCCAAACCTGTCAGACGCCATGCCAAATGGAATTTGCAGCAACCCTTGAGTTAAGCCATAAATACCCATCGCCAATCCCACTAGCGCAGGGTCGTCACCACCGGGGTACTTAGCGGCTTCTAGCGCGAATACGGGAAGCACCAAAAACAATCCCAGCATGCGCAGCGCAAAGATCAGCGCTAATGAGGCACTGGCGCGGCGCTCGTTGGGCAGCATGGTGGTGAAGTTAGGATCAGACAAATCAGAAATAGTCGCAAACGGCGAAATCGCTATTGTGATCTACCTAGGCTTTCTTTTTAAACTAACAAGCTACGTGATAATGTTGAACCCATGAGCCAACTACTAATTAACGACTATCTCAAACAGCTCGACTTGATCAAAAAGGTCAGCGGCAGCAACCGTGAGACCATCGTTCGTGAGGCGTTTAAAGACTTACTCAAGGCTTGGGGTAAGCAAAACAAACTAATTTTTATTGCCGAATACGGCATGAAAACTGCAACCAAGTCCAACATACTGTTGGACGGTGCTTTGCTACACGAGCTGCGCATGCCGCTGGGCTACTGGGAAGCCAAAGATGCTGACGATGACCTTGAGCAAGAGGTCAGTAAAAAATTCAAAAAAGGCTACCCTCAAGACAACATCATCTTCAGTGACGACAGCACCGCCGTGCTGTGGCAAAACCGCCAAGTGGTGCTGCGCTGCGACATGACCGACACGCAGGCGCTGTCTAAGCTGCTCAAACTGTTCTTTAGCTTTGAGCGGCCTGAAATTGCGGGTTTTCGCGCCGCCGTAGAGCAGTTTAAAACCGACTTACCCGCGGTGCTGATGGCGCTGCGCGAGATGATTGAGCTGGAAAACACCAAAAACGCCAAGTTTCGCGCCGCAGAAGCCAAATTTCTGGTTCACGCGCAAGAGGCCATTAACCCCAGCCTGACCGATGCAGACGTGCGCGAGATGCTGATTCAGCACATATTGACAGAAGAAATTTTCGCCAAAGTGTTTGACGACAGCGACTTTCACCAACACAACAACGTGGCGCGCGAGCTGTACGCATTAGAAGGCGCTTTCTTTACCGGCACACTAAAAAAAGACACCCTCAAAGGCTTGGAAACCTACTACGCCGCCATTCGCGCAGCCGCTGCACAAATTAGCAGCCACGGCGAGAAGCAGACCTTTTTGAAGGTTATCTACGAAAATTTCTACAAGGTCTACAACGCCAAAGCTGCTGACCGCCTAGGTGTGGTCTACACGCCCAACGAAATCGTGCGCTTCATGATCGACGGAGCCGACTGGTTGTGTGAAAAGCATTTTGGCAAAAATCTGATCGACAAGGACGTAGATATTCTTGACCCGGCCACGGGCACAGGCACCTTTATCTGCGAACTGCTAGAACATTTTCGCGGTCAACCCAAAAAGCTGGAGCACAAATACAAACACGAGCTGCACGCCAACGAAGTGGCCATCCTGCCCTATTACGTAGCCAACCTGAACATTGAATCTACCTACGCTGCCATCACCGGCAGCTACGAAGAGTTTCCTAATCTGTGCTTTGTGGACACGCTGGACAACGTAGGCCTGCACACCGCCGCCATTGGCACCACGGCAGGTTTGTTTGGCAGCGTGAGTGAAGAAAACGTAGTGCGCATCAAACGACAAAACAGCAAAAAAATCAGCGTCGTCATTGGCAACCCGCCCTATAACGCCAACCAAGCCAATGAAAACGACAACAATAAAAACCGCGAATACCCAGACATAGACAAACGCATCAAAGACACTTACATCTACGAGAGCACCGCGCAAAAAACCAAGCTCTATGATATGTACGCCCGCTTTTTCCGCTGGGCCAGTGACAGGTTAAGCGAAAACGGTGTGCTCGTTTTTATCACCAACCGCAGCTTTATTGAAAGCCGCACCTTTGACGGGTTTCGTAAAACCGTAGCGCAAGAGTTCTCAGACATCTACGTTGTGGACTTGGGCGGCGATGTGCGAGCCAATCCCAAACTTAGCGGCACCAAGCACAACGTGTTTGGCATCCAGACGGGCGTCGCGATCAGCTTCATGGTCAAGCGCGCGATCACTACGAAAAACAAACGACCCGCCCGGGTGTACTACGTGCGTCGCCCCGAGATGGAAACGGCTGACGAGAAACTTAGCTTCATTGCTAGCCAACCAATGCGCGGCCTTGACTTCGACGAAGTCCAGCCGGACAAGACGCACAACTGGGTGAATTTAACCAACAACGATTTTGAAACCTTGATGCCGCTGGCGAGCAAGCAAACTAAGGCAGCCACAACCGCAGGGAAGGAGCGGGCAATTTTCAAACTGTTTTCTCTTGGAATTTCAACAAACCGTGATGAGTGGGTTACCGATGCAGACAAGACAGTATTGGAAAAAAAGGCTAAGTATCTGTCCGAGCGACTCACAACAGATATCAAGCAAAACGCTATCAAATGGTCGAGAAACTTGAAGCGTCGTGTACAGCAGGGACGGTTGGAAGAATTCGATAAAACGCAGATCAGGCCAATGTATCGACGTCCCTTTCTGCTGGAATGGATGTACGACTCCAGAATTTTGTTGGACGAGCGTGGTGCTGCGTCAGATGTATTTCCTCTAGGCACTGGTGTGCCCTACATTTCTGTTCACTGCATTTCATCTCACAACGAACTATGTGCGCTCGCTCATACGGAAGCGCCCGACTTAAATCTTCTGAAACGCGGTAACGGTGGAACTTACTATTTTCCGATTGACGTTGGGCCAACGAAAGCGACGAGAGTTGACAACATCACCGACTGGGCACTCAAACAATTCACTGCCCTCTATAAAGAAGCTGCCTCGGCGAGCCCGGCCACAACGGTGGCTAAGACGGGAGCGGCCAAAGGCAAGCCAAAGAAGATCACCAAAGAAGCCATCTTCCACTACTGCTACGCCGTGCTGCACAACCCGGCCTACCGTGAAAAATACGCACAAAACCTTAAGCGTGAATTCCCGCGCATTCCGTTTTACGCAGACTTTTGGCAATGGGCCGCTTGGGGCGAAGAACTTATGGGGCTGCACATTGGCTACGAAACTGTTGCGCCGTTCAAGCTGCAACGCACCGACACACCTGACGAGAAAGTGCGCGCATTGGGCATGAGCCCCAAGGCATCATTACGCTCAGACCCCGCCGCAGGCAGCATTACGCTAGACAGCGAAACCACGCTGCGCGGCATACCGCCCGAGGCGTGGACTTACAAGCTGGGCAACCGCAGCGCGGTCGACTGGGTGCTGGACCAGTACAAAGAACGCAAACCCAAAGACCCCACCATCCGCGAAAAGTTTGACACCTACCGCTTTGCCGACTACAAAGAAAAAGTAGTTGACCTGCTAGCGCGCGTAACGACAGTGAGCGTAGAAACCGTGCGGATTACGCAGGCTATGAAGGACATTGCCCGATGAACGAGTCTGTGTTGTTGGATGCATTGCTGAAAAATCCGCACGAAACGGAGTGGCTTGAGTTCAAGCACCACAATGCAGACCCGCGCGAGATTGGTGAGTACATCTCAGCCCTGTCAAACGCGGCGGCACTGGCTGGGCAGCGTAATGGGTATGTTGTGTGGGGCGTAGAAGACGTTTCACGCAAGGTGATTGGCACTAGCTTTAACCCGCAGCAGGCCAAAATTGGCAATGAACTGCTGGAGCCGTGGCTCAGCCGCCTATTAACGCCTCGTCTTGACTTTAGGTTTTTTTGTTTTGATAAAGGCGGGCTTAATTTGGTGCTGCTGGAAATACCGGCCGCGCGGCAAATGCCATCACGTTTTGAAAGCACTGAGTACATTCGGGTGGGCTCCACCAAGAAAAGCCTTAAAGACCACCCCGAAAAAGAAAGGGCGCTTTGGGAGTTGTTTCGCCAAACGCCGTTTGAGCTAGATGTAGCGCTGCCCGATGTGGATACCACGAAGGTGCTGGAACTGCTGGACTATCCTGCTTATTTTTCTATGACAGAGCAGCCTTTGCCAGAGGGTCGGGTTGGTATTATCGCCAAGCTACAGGTTGAGCGCTTTGTGCTGCCGCGTGCCAATGGCAGATTTGATATTACCAATTTAGGTGCGTTACTGTTTGCACGTGAGCTTGCTGAGTTTTCGCGGCTTGGGCGTAAGGCGCTGCGTGTGGTTTTTTATAAGGGCGTAAACCGGGTTGAAACTGAGCGCGAACAAACAGGAACGCGCGGCTACGCAGTGGGCTACGCAGGGGCTATCAAATACCTGAACGAGCGTTTGCCACGCAATGAACATATTGGGCAAGCTTTGCGCAAAGAGGTGGCGGTATACCCGGAGCTGGCTTTGCGTGAGCTGGTAGCCAACGCTTTGATTCACCAAGATTTCAGCATAGCCGGTGCGGGGCCGTTGGTGGAGGTGTTTAGTGATCGTGTTGAAGTCAGTAACCCAGGCGTACCCTTGAACGATTTGCAGCGCTTGCTTGATCTGCCTCCAAGGTCACGCAACGAAGCCTTGGCGGCGGTGATGCGCAGGCTTGGTGTGTGTGAGGAAAGAGGCAGCGGGATTGACAAGGTGATTCACGAGATTGAGCGCTATCAGCTTCCGCCACCTGATTTTCGGGTGGCAGGCGACAATACACAGGCCGTATTGTTTGCACCCCAAAAGTTAACGTCTATGAGACCTGTGGATCGAATTCGGGCATGCTACCAGCATGCTTGCCTAATGTATGTAAGCAATCAGCGTATGAGTAATGTGACCTTGAGAGCGCGGTTTGGGGTCGATGCCGGCAACGCAGCCTCGATGTCACGGTACTTTAACGAAGCGCTAAAAGCGGGTGTAATTCGGATTGGCAACCCAGACAGCAAATCCACTAAAGATCGATGGTATTTGCCTGCTTGGGCGTAAATAGTCTCTTTGCTGGCTGTTTGATAATTAATAGTATTTTTTGTTTTTCAAACCTTTGGACGCTCTAAGTCTATGATTTATATAGACTTTTAAAAGTTTTCTGTTTGCTGGCTGTTTGATAAATCTTTTACCAAGGCCGTTCTCGGCTTTTTTGTACCCGCAGTTGTCTGACTCGGATGAAATGACGTAGAAGAATAGTCAGCGCCAATTGCCGCCTCTCTTACAGACCAACACACAAAACTGTTGCTTCGGGCTATGATGCTAGGTTGTTCTCAATTTGGCACTGGCTGTGAATTCTTCTACTGATGGTAAATATTTAGGGTCGCTGGTTAACCAGCAAATCTCTATTCGTGGTGCGCGCACGCACAACCTAAAAAACATTGACCTGGATATTCCGCGTAACCAGCTGGTGGTGATCACGGG
>JANOSN010000399.1:0-1162 GCA_031415895.1 Polaromonas sp.
GGGCGCTAAGGTTTCGCGAAGGACGCGAAAGAAGATAAAAATACAAAAAAAGAAAAAGAAATTTTTAAGTGGAGACTAATTTAATTCTTAAGTATTTAAGTTAATGATTTTTTGGTTTTCATTTTGAATTTATTTTTCGCGTCCTTCGCGAAACCTTAGCGCCCTTCGCGTCCGGCAGTCCGCATTAAGAACCTTTAAAGTTTCACTTCTCAGTATCCACCAGCCCCTTAACAAACCACTTCTGCATCAGCATCACCACCAGCGCCGGTGGAATCATCGCTAGCAGGGCCGTGGCCATCACTACGTTCCATTCTGTTTGCGCATCCCCACCAGAGATCATGCGTTTGATGCCGATGACTACGGGGTACATGTTTTCGTTAGTGGTGATCAGCAGGGGCCACAGGTACTGGTTCCAGCCGTAGATAAACTGAATCACAAATAGCGCAGCCATGGATGTTTTGGACAGCGGCACCAAGATGTCGATAAAAAACCGCATGGGGCCTGCGCCGTCCATGCGCGCGGCTTCGGTTAGCTCTTCGGGCACAGTTAAAAAGAATTGGCGGAATAAAAACGTGGCGGTGGCCGAGGCTATCAACGGTACCGTGAGGCCTGCATAGCTGTTAAGCAACCCCAAGTCTGCCACCACTTTGTAGGTAGGCAAAATACGCACTTCTACCGGCAGCATGAGCGTGACGAAAATCGCCCAAAAGAAAAACATGCGAAACGGAAAGCGAAAGTACACGATGGCAAAAGCCGACAGCAGTGATATCGCAATTTTGCCCAACGCAATGATCAGTGCGCTAACCATGCTGACCATCATCATTTGGCCCACTGGCGCTTTAGAGCCGTTACCACCGCCCGTGCCGTTCCACGCAGCGGTGTAGTTTTCAACCATGTGCGACCCGGGCCACAGCGGCATGGGCGCTTTGATAATGGTGTCGACTGTGTGGGTGGATGCTACGAATGTAAGGTACAGCGGAAATGCGACTATCAGCACGCCGATGATGAGCACGGCATGCGACAAAGCACTTAGCCAGGGGCGGCGTTCAACCATGCTAGTAGTTCACTTTCTTCTCGACAAAGCGAAACTGCACTACGGTAAGCGCCACCACAATCACCATCAATATGACCGACTGCGAAGCCGAGCCGCCCAGGTCCATGG
>JANOSN010000400.1:0-2785 GCA_031415895.1 Polaromonas sp.
TAGCGCGCTACCCCACCGATAGGGCACGCTCATGACTGCGCCGTGGTCAGTCGTGTAAGTAGCCAGCATTTTTTCTATCCTCGGTGGTGTGACGGGGTTTTATCGCATCTACATACTTACGCCTGTGCTCAGCACTTTCAACAGGTTCGGTGCCATTCCAATCTGCCAAACGCTGGCCTCCTAGCCTGTCAGCACGTTGGCGCATGTGCCAGAGTAAGCGGTTTGGTTCAATTTTTAAAAAATCACAAGATAATTCAACAGCACACGTTTTTGATGAGTAGCGTGCATAGCGCATCAATGTAAGCTGGCGCATCCAATTGGGACGCATCAAATCAAAAGCTTCGCGATCCAAGCCTAATACTATAAAACTCTCCATCCGGTCACTGTCTTGGTCTCGCTTAACAGCAGTCAGCTCAACACCGCGCACAGCCCTCCATCCGATGGTTCCCATAGAGAAATGTTTGAATCCCTGCTGATCCATCACGCATGCGCCACCAAAGAAGGCCAGCCGACTCACAGCAGATAGCTGGCTAACAAACCACCAAACAGCCACGACTAACAACACCACAATTATGCTGAGATCAACGGTCTCTCCTTCAAACCATGCGTCTTTACCAAAATAAATACACGCATAAATTGCGGCAGCCGCAACAAACATCTCAAAACATAGCCTCCCTAGTTTTGCCTGCACAGTATGTGCGCCAAGCTCGACTTGAGTACCCATTCCAATAGTGTTTAATGGACTGGGTCGCGATGTTTGATCCGTCGTCATACATCAATCTCCACAGAGTCTCCGTGCAGCTCCATCAGCTCGCGCCTAGCAGCGGCCTCGCCTTTACCCATCAGCTGGGTAAATTTGATGGCAGTAAACGCGGCATCAAGCTCACCATACTTGACTGGCAGCAAACGGCGGGTGTCGGGGTTTAGCGTGGTGTCCCACAGTTGCTCGGCATTCATCTCGCCCAGGCCCTTAAAGCGGCTGATCGACCATTTACCTTCGGCCACGCCGTCTTTGCGCAGCTTGTCAAGTATGGAATTTAATTCGCCTTGGTCTAGCGCATATTGTTTGCTGGCAGGTTTTTTGCCACGTGCTGGCGCGTCAATGCGAAACAGCGGTGGGCGGGCCACATAGATGTTGCCGTTGTCAATGAGCTTGGGGAAATGCTTGAAGAACAGCGTCAGCAGCAACACCTGGATGTGTGATCCATCCACATCAGCGTCGCTCAAAATACAAATTTTGCCGTAGCGCAGGCCGCTTAAATCGGGCGTGTCGTCTTTGCCGTGCGGGTCTACGCCAATGGCCACGGCGATGTCGTGAATTTCGTTGTTGGCAAACAGGCGGTCGCGCTCTACCTCCCAGGTGTTGAGCACTTTGCCGCGCAGTGGCAAGATGGCTTGGCATTCTTTGTCGCGGCCCATTTTGGCGCTGCCGCCTGCGCTGTCGCCCTCCACCAAAAACACTTCGTTGTGCGACAGGTCTTTGCTCTCGCAGTCGGTCAGCTTGCCGGGCAGCACCGCTACGCCAGAGCCTTTGCGTTTTTCTACTTTTTGGCCTGCGCGCTGGCGGGTTTGCGCGGCTTTGATAGCCAGGTCAGCCAGCTTTTTGCCGTAGTCTACGTGCTGGTTAAGCCACAGCTCCATGGCAGGGCGCACATAGTTAGACACCAGTCGCACTGCGTCGCGCGAGTTGAGGCGTTCTTTGATTTGACCTTGAAACTGCGGGTCTAGCACTTTGGCTGACAACACATACGAGGCGCGAGCAAACACGTCTTCGGGCAGCAGCTTTACGCCCTTGGGCAGCAGGCTGTGCAGCTCAATAAAACTCTTCACCGCAGTGAACAATCCATCACGCAGGCCGCTGTCATGTGTGCCGCCGTTGGTGGTGGGGATCAGGTTAACGTAGCTCTCGCGCACAGGCTGGCCGTCTTCGGTAAAGGCCACGCACCATGCTGCACCTTCGCCGTCGGCAAAGGTGTCGTCTTTGGCATCAGCATAGCCATCGCCCTCCCACAGCGGGATCACGGCGTCGCCGCTTAAAGTCTGCTCTAAATAGTCGCGCAGGCCGCCTTTGTATTGCCAAGTTTGCGTGTCTTTGGTTTTCTCGTTCACCAGCGTCACGCTGACACCGGGCATCAGCACGGCTTTGCTGCGCAGCAAGTGGGTAAGCTCATTGAGCGGGATCACCAGCGACTCAAAATATTTGCCGTCAGGCCACACGCGCACGCTAGTGCCTTGCTTACGGTCACCTTCAATTTGTTTGCGCAGGTGCAGTTTTTCGACCACATCGCCGCCTTCAAACACCAGCTTGGCCACCATGCCTTCGCGGTGCGATGTGGCCTCTAGCCGCTTGCCCAGTGCGTTGGTCACGCTCACGCCCACACCGTGCAGGCCGCCCGAGAAGTTGTAAGCCCCGCCCTTGCCTTTGTCAAACTTGCCGCCCGCGTGCAGACGCGTGAACACCAGCTCAATGACGGGCGCTTTTTCTTCGGGGTGCATGCCAATCGGAATGCCACGCCCGTCATCTTCTACGCTGACCGAGCCGTCGATGTGCAGCGTCACCTTGATCTTCTTGCCAAAGCCTGCCAGCGCCTCGTCAGCCGAGTTGTCCAGCACCTCTTGAATAACGTGCAGCGGATTGTCGGTGCGCGTATACATGCCAGGGCGCTGTTTGACGGGCTCCAGGCCCTTGAGGACCCGGATGGAACCTTCGGAATATTCGGGGGTAGCTTTGACGGACATAGGGCGGCATTGTAATCGCCGCGCCATTGATAGCTGTATGCAAATA
>JANOSN010000401.1:0-1978 GCA_031415895.1 Polaromonas sp.
TCGGCGCAGTCGCCTGCGGCGTACACGCCGGGTGCATTGGTTTGCATACGGTCGTCGGTCAGCACACCAGTTTTGCAAGTGATGCCCGAGTCTTTCAAAAAGCCAATCGTCGGCTTAACACCCGTCGCACTGATGATGACATCGACCTCAATGCTCTGGCCCGTAGACAACTTAGCCACTAGCGCAGCGCCGTTTTGCGTGATGGCCTCTACCTTAGCGCCCGTGTGCACGTCTACTCCTTTGCTTTGCACCCAGCTTTTAATCATGCCACCTGCAGCCGGGCCCATCATGCGCGGCACCATGCGGTCGCCCATCTCCACCACAGTCAGCTTGCCTGTTTTGTGCGTTTCGATGCGTGCGGCCAGCGCTTCCATGATGATGCAGCCGATAAAACCTGCGCCCATTTGCAGCACGCGCGAGCCGGGTTTAACTTTGTCCATGATGGCGCGTGCATCGGCCAGTGTCCAGCAGCTGTAGATATTGGGCAGGTCAATGCCCGCAATCGGTGGGCGCATGGGTGTGGAGCCAGTGGCGATCAGCAGCGTGTCGTACTTTAGGCTTTTGCCATCGGCTAGTACTATCGTTTTTGTAGCTGCCTGAGCAGTAGATACTTGGACTTGAAGGGTATTTATCTTCAAATCTTTAAAATGGGTGGCGCTTTTGCGCAAATGCGTGCCCTGCTCTTTAATGTTGCCCACCAACAGGTAAGGAATAGCCATGCGTGAATACGGTGCCTCTTTTTCTTCGCCAATGATGGTGATTTCGTCGTGCGGCGCGTGCTTGCGAATGGTCTCGGCGGCAATCACGCCAGCAGGGCCAGCGCCAATAATAATGTGGTGCATATTTATCTCCTAAAAATTGAAAAGCGGTCACGCGGACCGCTTTTCACTTCAACGCAATGGGCTAAATTTACAGACCTAGACGCTCACGGGTCTTGGCTGTTGGGCGACCCTCTGGATCCCAGCCGCGCACTTCGTAGTACTTAGGCAGCATTTTGGCCAACTCGCTAACTTTGCCTTTTGTCGGGCCACTGGTGGCGGCTTCGGTCAACAGGCGTTTAGGCAGCGTGTCATCTTTATGGGTAAAGCCTGCAGCGTTGTTAAACTCGCGCTCCATGTTCCAGATGCGCTCGCCAATTTTCTCCAGCTCTTCGGTAGTGTATTTCTCGTCACATGCGGCTTGCATTTGCGGTGCCAAATCAGCCAAGCCCCAAGCGAAGGTGGTAAACACGCACAGGCCTGATGAGTCAAACGCAGCAGTCGCGTCTTGGAAAGCCTTGACCAACTCTGGCTTGCCTTCGTGCTCTAGCGGATCGGTCTTGACCGGAATGCCCAGCACCTCAGACGCGATGGTGTAGCCGCGCAGGTGGCAGCCGCCACGGTTAGACGTAGCATAAGCCAGGCCAATGCCTTGAATACCACGCCCGTCGTAAGCAGGAAACTCTTGACCCTTGGAGCTCATGGACAAATCAGGGTGCCCAAATTTAGCGCACAGGCGCTTTGAGCCTTGGCCAATTTCTTTGCCAAAGCCGCGGCCATAGATGGTCTCTTCGGCAAAAAATGCCAATGCTTGCGCAGAGCCAAATGGTGCTTCAATGCCAAGTTGTTCTTTGGTCAGCACGCCCATCTCATACAGCTCCATCACCGCGCCTACCGTGGTACCAAAGCTGATCGGGTCAATGCCCTCTTCGTTGCACAACACGTTAGCGTATTGCAGCGCGTCCAGGTCTTTCACGCCGTTGGCAGCGCCCAGTGCCCAAGCAGCTTCGTACTCTAAGCCGCCGGATGCGCCCCAGTATTGCGGCTTGTTTTGCACCGTGAAGTGGTCTTTGTCAATGGTTTGGATGCGTCCACAAGCAATCGTGCAGCCAAAGCAAGCTTGGTTCGTGACCAGCGGTTTTTTACCATCAGTCGGGCGGGGTGTAGCCATCGCTTCAGCGCTGATGTCTTTGGCGCTTTCAAACTGGTTGTTGCGGTGG
>JANOSN010000402.1:0-2817 GCA_031415895.1 Polaromonas sp.
CAAAGTATTTATTTAGGAATACCATGGCTCATAGCATTCAATCTCAAGTCAGCCCCCAAGAGTGGGCTATCCGTTGTGACCTAGCCGCTTGCTACAGACTAGTCGCCATGTACGGCTGGAGCGACTTGGTGTTCACCCACATCAGTGCCAAGCTGCCCGGCCCTGAGCACCATTTTTTGATCAACCCCTACGGTTTGATGTTTGATGAAATTACCGCATCTTCGCTGGTGAAAGTCGACAAAGACTGCAACAAAGTCATCGACTCGCCCTACCCAGTCAACCCCGCTGGCTTTGTAATACACAGCGCCGTGCACGAGGCGCGCGACGACGCGGGCTGCGTGCTGCACACCCACACGCGCGCGGGTGTGGCCGTGAGCGCGCAGGCGGCGGGTGTGCTGCCTATCAGCCAGCAAAGCACTTTTGTTCTGGGTTCGCTGGCCTATCACGGCTACCAAGGCGTGGCGTTTCGACCTGAAGAAAAACCCAGCTTGCAGGCAGACCTAGGCAATGCCAACTACCTCATGCTGCGTAACCATGGCCTGCTGACGGTGGGCAAAACCATTGCAGACGCGTTTTTGCATATGTATGTGTTTGAGTCGACTTGCCAAATCCAAATCAGCGCGCAAGCCGGTGGGCCGCTGACACAGGTTGAGCCCAGCATAGTGCAAGGCGTTGCGCAGGCTATGAAAGTTCAAACGGGTGGCTTGGGCGGTGCGTTTGTCTGGCCCTCGCTCATTCGCAAGTTAGAGCGCAGCGATACCAGTTATAAAACCTGAACACTATAAAAAGTATAGCTGCCCGATCAATAAATACTTGGACTACAGGCATTTTTTATACTCTAAACCATAAATGCAGATAGTCGTCATTAAAACGCCATAAAAACATCATAGTCATGTCATAGGTGCGCGCCACACTTAGATCCATCATTGTTCTAGCCAACGAGAGGATCTAATATGAAAGAACTACCTATTCCCACCCTCGCGCTATCACCTGTTAGCTTACCTCGGGGGTCACTTCATCCGCGCTTTGAAACCCCAAGCTCTATCTCAGCAGTTTCAGTTGCAGATCCACAAAATGTCGGTGCACTGGGCGGCATCCAAACCAGCTGGGCGCGCCACCAAGACGAAGTAAGAAGCGCGCAGCGCCTGCGCTATCAAGTGTTTGCAGTAGAGATGGGCGCACGGCTGAACACGCCCATACCGCTGCACGATGTAGACCATTTTGATGATTTTTGTGAGCACCTCTTAGTGCGCAGCACAGTCACCGGTGAGGTGATTGGCACCTACCGTGCGCTGACGCCCACCCAAGCCTTGCGCGCAGGTGGTGCTTATAGTGAGACTGAGTTTGACCTGGCACCCTTAAGCGCTCTACGCCCCAGCATGGTCGAGCTGGGCCGCAGTTGTGTGCACGCCCAGCACCGCCAAGGCGGGGTGATCTTGGCGCTGTGGGGCGCGCTGTATGAGTTTATGCAACGCAACCGTTTGGACAGCATGATGGGCTGCGCCAGCATTCCTATGCTGCACCATGGCTTGGTCAGTGGCGATGTGGCTGCCAGCGTGTGGCAGCAGGTGCAGCGCCTGCATATGGCCGATGCCGCATGGCAGGTCAAAGCGCGCTTGCCACTGCCAGTGGAGCAGCTAGATTCAACGCTGGACATTGAGCCTCCTGCGCTTATCAAAGGCTACCTGCGCTTAGGCGCAAAAGTGCTGGGCGCACCGGCCTGGGACCCTGACTTTAATACGGCAGATTTACCGATGCTGATGCGGGTGCAGGACATGCCCCGGCGTTACCAAAAGCACTTTACAGGTGCTGCGTGAGAGCCGCCCAGGCACTACTACGCGCTAGGCTGCTGCCCATACCACCTTCAATTCCAGTTGCCCAAGCAGCTCGCACAGCACACACATCACCGATTGACCCGGATGCAGGTGCACAGCCTGAGGGTGTGCGGGCTGTATTTATCTCTGACCTTCATCTTGGCACTGCAGGCTGCCAGGCTGTGGCATTGATAGAGTTTTTAAAAGCCTACCCGAGCCAAAGCTTGTACTTGGTGGGCGATATTATTGATGGCTGGCAGCTGCGCAGGCGCTGGTATTGGCCCCAAACGCACAACGACGTGGTGCAAAAGTTGCTGCGGCGCGCCCGCAAGGGCTGCCGTGTGGTGTATGTGCCAGGCAACCATGATGAATTTGCCAGGGGCTTTATAGGCCACCAGTTTGGCGGCATTGAGGTGCTGGACGAAGCGGTACACACCACCAAGCTGGGCCTCAAGCTATGGGTGACCCATGGTGATTATTTTGACGGTGTGATCCAGTGCGCTAAGTGGTTAGCCTATGTGGGCGACAACTTGTATGAGTTCACACTGCGCTTGAACCGCTACCTAAACCATTGGCGCGCCAAGTTGGGGCTGCCTTACTGGTCTCTATCAGCATTTTTAAAGCATAAAGTCAAAAGCGCTTTGAACTACGTTACAGACTTTGAGCGCGCTGTGGCACGCGAAGCGCGCGAGCGCGGCTACCACGGTGTAGTGTGCGGCCATATCCATCGTGCAGAGATGCGTGATATTGATGGTGTGCTGTATTGCAACGATGGTGACTGGGTAGAAAGCTTGACGGCCTTGGTAGAACACCACGATGGCAGACTGGAGATAGTCCATTGGGTGCCTCAACTCCATCCGCAGCGCCAAGGAGTTACTGCATGAAAATTGTGTTGATAACCGATGCGTGGAAGCCCCAAGTCAATGGCGTAGTCACCACCTTGGTAGAGCTGGTAGATGGCGTTGTGCAGCTGGGGCACGACGTGGTGGTGCTGCACCCGGGC
>JANOSN010000403.1:0-1470 GCA_031415895.1 Polaromonas sp.
CTTGTTCGCGCAGTGCGGCTTCTAGCTGGGCAGCTGTTTTGCCTTTGGCGGGCACGCCGTCTAGTGCGCAGATCTGCGGGCCACGGCCCGACAGGCCGCAGTAGGCACCTGCGCTATCGGCCACAGCGTTATCACCCTGAGTCAGAGCACGGTCTAGGCGCGCGCCGCTGTAGCCGTCTAGCACAGCGGCCATGACGACCAGTGCATACGCGTCTAAAGTAGCAGTGTCAGTGGCTGCAGGTGCAGTGATTTGGGGCACTTTGAAAGCTAGGCCTACGTAGGCTTGCTCAGCAGGCGCTTTAAAGTCCAGGCGGCGCGGGCCGGTTTGCACAGGCTCCTCGCGCGGCTTGCGTGCAGGCAGTGCGCGCATAGGTATGCTGCCATAATATTTTTGAACCAAGGCTTTGGCTATGTCTATGTCTACATCACCCGCTATGACTACAGCAGCGTTGTTTGGCGCATACCATTGGCGGTAGAAGTTGCGCGCATCGTCAGGTTGCATGGCGTCCAGGTCGCTCATCCAGCCTACGATAGGGCGGCGGTAGGGCGATGCGGTGAACATCACCGCGTTTAACGCTTCCCACATCAGGCTGCGGGGGTTGTCCTCAGTGCGCAGGCGGCGCTCTTCTTTCACCACCTCTAGCTCTTTTTTAAATTCTTCGTCGGCCCATTGGTTTTTGACAAAGCGGTTGGCCTCTAGCTTCATCACGTCTTCTAGCTTGTTAGACGGAATTTGCTGGTAGTAGCCGGTGTAGTCACGCGCGGGAAAGGCATTTTCACGGCCGCCCAGCGCTGCTACTTTTTGCGAAAATTCGCCTACTTTGAGCACATCAGTGCCTTTGAACAGCATGTGCTCCAGCACGTGGGCCACGCCGGTGGTGCCGTCCACTTCGTCCATGGCACCAGTGCGCAACCACAGCATGTGTACCGCAGTGGGGGCACGCCGGTCTGGCTTGATAATGACGGTTAAGCCATTGGGCAAGTTGTACTGCAACGCCGTCGTATTAGTGGAAGGTGTTGGGGTAGTTTGGGGGGTAGTTTGGGCCACGCCAGTGCTTGCCAAAGCCATGCCCAAACAGGCGGTTAAAAGTATGTTGAATATTTTCATAGAATAGTGTGATTGTAGAAACCCGCCCAATGTTCTCGTTTTTTCGAAAAAAAGCCCCTGAAAACGCTGTTAGCACGCCACCGCCCGCCCCTGTGGCAGCCGGTGAACCTGCGCCACCGATACAGCTTACCCCAGCACAGCCCGCCTCGGCCCATACTCTAACCGTAGCCCCCGCAGCAGCCCCAGCAGACCCTGGCCGCCAAGGCTGGCTTAGCAAGCTTAAAAACGGCTTGCGCAGAACCGGCAGCACCATTGCCACCGTGTTTACGGGTACGCAAATTGACGACGCTCTGTATGAAGAGCTGGAATCTGCCCTGCTGATGAGTGACGCTGGCGTAGCCGCCACCACGTATTTACTGGCC
>JANOSN010000404.1:0-9340 GCA_031415895.1 Polaromonas sp.
GCTGCTGCAGGCGCTGACTGGAATAAAACTTTCTATCAAATATTGACCAACCAGCCGGGGGCAACTACTTGGCCTATCAGTGGTGCCACATTTATCTTGATGCAGAAATCTCAAGACAAACCTGCTAACGCAACAGCTGCACTTAAATTTTTCGGCTGGGCTTATGCTAATGGCGACAAAATGGCCGACGACTTAGATTACGTCCCGATGCCCGACAGCGTAATCGGTGCTATCGAAAAATCTTGGGCCGACATCAAAGACACAGCTGGTAAACCGATCGCGTTTAAGTAGTTGGTTTGAGCAAACTATAGGCCCACTGTCCCTACTTACGCAGCACAATTAGAAGATAAAAATGAGTAAAACTGCAGCGCGAAAATACACCTCGCTAGGAGGGGCAGATGTCGCTTTTTCATGGGCAGCACAAGGTGCGGCTTACATCACCTTGGCGTTACTCGCGGGAATACTGTTCTCCTTGGTGCTTGGTGCTTGGCCCGCTATTGAAAAGTACGGGCTAGGCTTTCTGACCAATAGCGTGTGGGATCCGGTGAAAAACGAGTACGGTGGATTGGTCATGATCTATGGCACGATAGCCACTTCGATCATAGCCTTGGTGATTGCCGTACCGGTGAGTTTTGGGATCGCATTGTTTTTAACTGAACTCTCGCCTGCTGGTCTTAAGCGCCCTTTGGGCACAGCGATTGAATTATTGGCTGCTGTCCCTTCCATTGTGTATGGTATGTGGGGTCTTTTGGTATTTGGGCCTATTTTGGCCGAATATGTACAGCAGCCATTGCAAAACGCTTTCAGTGATGTGCCAGTTCTTGGTGCTTTGGTGTCTGGCCCGCCAGTGGGTATTGGCATATTGAGCGCTGGAATTATCCTTGCCATCATGATTATCCCGTTCATAGCATCGGTCATGCGCGATGTGTTTGAAGTAACCCCACCGCTGCTCAAAGAGTCTGCCTACGGTCTAGGCTCCACCACTTGGGAAGTCATGTGGAAAGTGGTGCTTCCCTATACCAAGGCGGGGGTAGTTGGTGGCATTATGTTGGGGCTAGGTCGTGCCATTGGAGAGACTATGGCCATTACCTTTGTGATCGGTAACATGAACCAGCTTGATTCACTGAGTTTGTTTCAGGCAGCTAACAGCATTACCTCCGCATTGGCTAACGAGTTTGCCGAAGCAGGCGAGGGCTTGCACCAAGCTTCGTTGATATATTTAGGCTTGGTATTGTTCTTCATCACCTTTGTGGTGTTGTCGCTGTCTAAAGTATTGCTGACGCAACTGAAAAAATCAGAGGGCAGTAAATCATGAGTGCTGTGATGAACAACTCTGCTGCGTCCGGCACTAAACCAAAAGCTGCCGAACGTGCGCGTTTGGCCAAATTTGCCAAGCGCAAGGTGATCAATAAAATCGCCTTAGCATTATCGCTAGCGGCCATGGTGTTTGGCTTGTTCTGGTTAGCATGGATTTTGTGGGAAACCCTGCGCTTGGGCCTTTCAGGGCTTAGTTTGGCGGTGTTTACCCAGATGACGCCACCACCTAACGATGCAGGCGGATTGGCTAATGCATTGTGGGGGTCGTTCTTGATGGTCAGCTTGGCAACCTGTGTGGGCACACCTATTGGCATCATGGCGGGCATTTACCTGGCTGAGTACGGCAGTAAAAGTCGCCTGGCCTCCATCACACGTTTCGTTAACGATATTTTGCTGTCTGCACCGAGTATTGTGATTGGTTTGTTCGTATATTTTTTGATCGTCGCAAGGTTCAAGTCTTTCAGCGGGATTGCAGGTGTCATGGCGCTGGCCTTGATAGTGATCCCCGTGGTGATTCGCACCACAGAGAATATGCTGTCGCTAGTGCCTTCGGGGCTACGCGAGGCGGCCTACGCGCTGGGTAGCCCTAAATGGAAGGTGATCCTCAGCATCACGCTGCGTGCATCGCGGGCGGGCGTGGTGACCGGCATACTTTTAGCGGTGGCGCGCATATCAGGCGAGACAGCGCCACTATTGTTCACCGCGTTGAGTAACCAGTTCTGGACATCCAGTTTGGGTGAGCCCATGGCTAGCTTACCCGTCACGATTTTTAAATTTGCCATGAGTCCCTACGAAAACTGGCAAAAACTAGCCTGGGCTGGCGTGCTGATTATTACAGTAGCTGTATTAGGACTCAATATTATTGCGCGCGTGCTGACAAGGAATAAAGACTAATGGACCAAAAAGTACAACCCAGTGCACTGTCGCTAGAGACACCTAAGCTGACCGTGCGTGATTTGAATTTTTACTACGGAAAATTTCAAGCACTTAAAAATATCAACTTGACTATTCCAGAGAAAAAGGTCACTGCATTCATTGGCCCATCTGGTTGCGGTAAATCTACACTACTGCGTACCTTTAACCGAATGTTTGAACTCTATCCTGAGCAGCGCGCTACTGGCGAGATTGTGATGGACGGTGAAAACCTGCTGACCAGTAGTTCAGATGTTGCTTTGATTCGCGCCAAAATTGGTATGGTGTTTCAAAAACCTACGCCTTTCCCCATGTCGATTTACGACAACATCGCATTTGGCGTGAAATTGTTTGAAAACCTTAACGCCAGCGATATGGACGATAGGGTGGAATGGGCTTTACGCAAGGCAGCGCTTTGGGGCGAGGTGAAAGATAAACTGGGGCAAAGCGGCAGTGGTTTATCGGGCGGTCAACAACAGCGTCTGTGTATTGCACGGGGCATTGCCATCAAGCCGCAAGTCCTGCTGCTGGACGAGCCATGTTCTGCGTTAGACCCCATCTCTACAGCGAAGATTGAAGAGCTGATTGCGGAACTGAAAAATGACTACACCGTAGTTATTGTTACGCACAACATGCAGCAAGCCGCTCGCTGCAGCGACTACACAGCCTATATGTACTTGGGTGATTTGATGGAATTTGGGCAGACCGAACAATTGTTCTTCAAGCCAAGCCGTAAAGAGACTGAAGACTATATTACTGGCCGTTTTGGCTGAGCGTGAACTAAGAGCGTGAAGGAAAAACATGTCTGATAAACACCTATCTACCCAATTTGACGCAGACTTGAACGCTGTGTCTGCGCGTTTGATGGAGATGGCAGGTCTAGTGGAGTCGCAAACGCGGTGCGCGATTGAGGCGCTAACCACTTTTGATAACGAGATTGCTAAACGCGTGATTCACGATGAAGACCGTGTGAACGCAATGGAAATTCAGATCGATAAAGACCTCAGCTCTATCATTGGGCGCAGGCAGCCTACGGCTCGCGATTTACGGCTTTTGATGGCAATTTCTCGCATGACTGCAAATTTAGAACGTGCTGGAGACGAAGCACAAAAAATTGCCCGTATGGTGCAGAGCATGATTGCCAGTGGATCAGCCCGCGCTTTACCTGTACGCGAATTGCATGTTGCCGTAGAGTTAGCCTCAGGGCTGCTGCGCAAATCGTTAGACGCTTTTGCGCGGCTTGACACTGCGACCGCCGTGACTATCTTGAAAGAAGATGATCTGATTGACCGTGAATTTAATGGCTTTGTACGTAAGCTGGTGACCTACATGATGGAAGATCCGCGCATGATCTCCCCCAGCTTAGATTTGTTGTTTGTAGCCAAAGCGATTGAACGCATTGGTGACCACGCGAAAAATATTGCTGAATCCATCATTTACGTAGTTCAAGGAACTGATGTGCGGCATAGCACGATGGAGCAAATCGAATCTGCAGTGCGTCAAACGCCATGAAACCATCTCGCGTACTCATAGTAGAAGACGAACCTGCGATTGCCGAGCTGATTGCGATCAATCTGCGCCATCACGGGTTTGAGCCCATCATCTCAGGCGATGGAGACCAAGCACAGCGCGAGCTAGATGCTGTGTTGCCCGACGTTATTTTGCTCGATTGGATGTTGCCCGGGGCTAGCGGGTTAAGTTTGGCCAGAAAATGGCGCGCTGATCCGCGAACCAAGCTAGTACCGATTTTGATGCTGACTGCCCGAAGCGACGAGCCTGAAAAAATTCAAGGCTTAGATGCTGGCGCCGATGACTATGTCACCAAACCATTTTCTACCCAAGAGTTGATGGCTAGGATTCGCGCAGTGCTCCGCCGCCGGGCACCAGAGCAAGTGACTGAGCAAATTCAGATTGCCAGCTTGAGTTTGGACGGTGCAACCCATCGTGTGGCCTACCAAGGCACTGAGCTTAAGCTTGGCCCAACCGAATTCAAGCTATTGAACTATTTAATGACCTATCCTGAGCGAGTGCACAGCCGTTCGCAGCTGCTGGACAGAGTATGGGGCGACCATGTGTTTATTGAAGAGCGAACTGTTGATGTCCATGTGAAGCGTCTGCGCGAAGCTTTGGGCGCTGCAGGAGCTATGGTAGAGACGGTGCGAGGTGCAGGCTATCGTTTATCTTCCCAAGCTGTCGTACAAGCTCACTAAGCGATTGTTAGGCAAAATTAGCTTGTTATGTTTGCACGATTGATCGTATTTGTTGCTGCTGCTTCAGCAGGCTTTTTTGCGACTTATGGTTTGATATCGTTAGAGTTGGCACCTTGGGGTGCCTTGTTAGCTATTTTGATAGCGATAGTGTGGGACAGCTGGAGGGCGCATAAGTTTGATGCTGCCATGCGGGCACTGCAGTCAGGTGGCGTGGTGCCTACGGCGAGTGGTTGGTGGGGTGACCTGCTGGATCGCCTTCGGCGCGTTATTCGCAGTAAAGATCAGCAAATCACGCTGAGCGAGCAGCGCATGACTGATTTTTTGGCTGCGATACAGGCGTCACCCATCGGCGTGTTATTACTAGACAGTGAAAACCGCATTGAATGGTGCAATCATATTGCTGCAGAGCAGCTAGGTTTGGACGCACAACGCGATCTGCTTCAACACATTGGCAACTTAGTTCGTCAGCCAGCCTTTGCCCATTATTTGTCGTCCAACGAGTTTGACCATGAGGTGGTGTTTGCTGCAGCTAAAAGCTCAAACCAAAGACCTCTGAATATTTCTGTGCAACTGCATGTTTACGGTGATAAGCGCAAACTGATGCTCACACGTGATGTCACTGCTGTAGAGCAAGCTGAAGCACAGCGCCGTGATTTTGTGGCGAATGTATCGCATGAAATACGCACGCCATTGACTGTGCTTAGCGGTTTTGTCGAGACTTTGCAAAATTTGCCGCTCGATGAGTCCCAGCGCAACCGATATTTGGGCTTTATGGCTGAGCAGTCCAAACGCATGCAGGCCCTGGTCAGCGATTTGCTAACTTTGTCTAGGCTAGAGGGTAGCCCAGTGCCCAGTTTGCAGCACACCGTTAGTGTGCGTACATTGCTGGCGCAATGCGAGCAAGATGCCGTGGCGTTGATGCAGGCTAACGGCAAGCCAACAGCCCAGCCATTACGTTTGCATTTTGGCTATGCGGATGAGGCCAGTGCCAATTGTGTGCTGCTAGGCAACCATAACGAACTACTCAGCGCCATGGGTAATTTGATCAACAATGCGGTGCGCTACACCCCTGCAGGGGGCAAGGTGCAGGTCGACTGGGAGCTGCGTGCTGATGGTACTGGCCAGCTGCGTGTCGCAGACACTGGCCCGGGTATAGCACCAGAGCATATTCCTCGTTTGACTGAGCGTTTTTACCGGGTAGACCGCAGTAGGTCACGTGATACAGGTGGAACAGGGCTTGGTCTAGCTATCGTTAAACATGTAGCCCAAAGGCACGCCGGCGAGCTGCGTATTGAATCTTTAGAAGGCCAAGGGTCTACGTTTATATTAACTTTTGGGGCTGTGCGCGTACGCAGCGTTTAATTTGTGTTTGATGTATTGTGCGATGCGTGGTGCAGCGCATAACGCCAAAAGAACCACAGCAGGCACACAAATACTAGCCCTATAGAAGCGGCCCCCATTATCCAAAAGGCTTGTGCATTGCGCAGCGCCTGTCCCCAAGGCCCATCGGTGTAGGCTAAAGCATAGCCTCCATATAAACCAACTCCCCACAGCATGACTGGATAGACCAGCAAAGGCAGCAGTGTTACACCGTAGCAGCGCAAGACAAAGGCGCACAAAGTTTGCAATGCATCAAACCAGTGGTACACCGCTACCCACACCAGCAAGCTGGCAGCCATAGCTACCACGCCGGGGTTGGGTGAATACAGGTTTGCCAGTGGTGTGGCCGTTATCAGCACAGCACCCGATACCAATGTGGCCATTACCAGTGTGATGGCAAAACCTAGTTTGGCAACACTGCGTGCTCGCGCAGCAAAGCCGGCGCCTATCCAATACGATACCCTGGCGCTGCAGGCAATCGACAGTGCTAAAGGTAGCATGTACATCACCCCTACCATGTTGGCAGCAATCTGATGACTTGCTGAATTGACTACCCCAAGCCGCGCTATGAATAGCGCCATCAAGGTCAGGGAGGTGATCTCCACCAAATACGCTAAACCCGCTGGAACACCAGTGCGCACAAAGCGTTTAAGTTGCGCCCAATCGGGTGGCTCGATGGCGCGCACCAATCGCAATGGCTGGTACAAAGGCTGCGCGTATAACATCCACAACGCACATAGCAGCATTAGCCAATTGACAATAAACGTAGCCCAAGCACAGCCTACCAAACCCATGGCAGGCACGCCCCACCCGCCAAACGTGAGCCAGATAGTCAGAGGAATTTTGACGACCAAAGAGCCTATTTGCAGCCAAGTGACAAACAAAGGTTTACCCAAAGCCTGATTGAGCGACGAGTACATGCGAAAGCCCACAGCTGGCAGTAATGCCCATGCCAAGATGTTTAAATAATCCAGCACCAGCGGCATCAATTGATCGGGTACCTGAGCTAGACGCAAAATGCCTTGCGGAAACAGCATGACTAACATGCCTAATGCAATCAGCACCGCTGCCAAATAAAGTGACTGGCGTACGGTACGGCCCAACTGAGGATATTGCCCTGCACCATGCAGTTCAGCATAAATAGGCAGCAATGCCTGCATTACACCCATCAGTGACACATAGGCTGTGACGTAAATAGAGGCACCAATCGACAAGGCGGCTAGAGCACCGTCTGTAAATCGTCCGGCCACAATCGTGTCGGTGATGCTAAAGGCCATGACGGCCAGTTGGCCCACTAGCACCGTACCCGCGTGGCGTGTTATGGTGCCTAACTCTGTTCGTATGGACGCAGTTGCAGAGTGTGCAGGTCTGGATTGCCTCATGCTAAATACACAGCGGCAGTCAAGACTGTGGCACTACAGCGGTAGCCAGGCGCCTGTAGATGAACAGATTATCTTGCTCAGAGTTTCTGCGGCGTGCAGTGCCTGCTAGAAGCCAAGCTGCAGCATTAGGTGAGCTGATAAAGTTGACTTGTGCAGAAGGCGACACTGCTAGCCAATCACATGTGGAGGCGCTAGACAATAGTTGCACGGTAAGGCCGCCATGGTGCTCAATAGCAGCAGCTTCGGCATGCGACAAACCTATACTCGCGATACAGCGCTTACCCGCGCCGCTATCAGCTACAGCGGTGATACGCATGACCTGCAGTGCCAGTGCTTTGTCGCTTCGCACATAGTTCAGCAGTGGCATCCATAGCGTCATCAGCAGTAGCCAAGACATCGCAGCGCCGCCTGCAGGTAGCACCAGACTTTTCCATAATGCATCGCGGTGGCGGCCCGCACGCCACATGACTAGCCATACCCAGGCAACTGTGGCAGCTAGGGCGGCTATGAAAGCCAGCCAACCAAAGCTGGGCTCAAACCCGGGTACTAAGCGGCGCACATTGGCTGCGGGCTGCGCTGGGAAACCGGTCTGCATTGCAATCCACACCACCCAGATAATCAAACCACAACCAGAAAAGAAGATCAACGTAAACCAGTCAATCAGTGATGTGACACTACGCTGCAGTGTGGGCAACGCAAACGCTGCCAAACATGCCAGCGTAGGGGCTGCCAGTAGCAAGGTGCGGTCTGCGTTAGGCGCAATCAATGTGGCCACGACGATGGTGCTGGCTAGTACCATGGGCAGTGCAATGTGCAAATGGCGCCACCACGCCCGCCATTTCCACAGCCCTATCAAAGCCATGGGCCAAGCGGGCCAGGTAAACCACAGCATGAGCTTGCCCCAAGCGCTCCAGTCACTTAATTGCTCTGGCAGGTTACCCAGCCTGGCATGCCATAGGCCCAGCTGCATTGCTATGGCAGCAGCAAACACACCTAAAACTAAAAAATATACTGCCCAGTGGCGTGCATAAGTGTCTTTTTGCAGGCCGCGTGCAAGCGCGCCTGCGCATGCCAGTGCCAAGCCAAATGCGGGCACACCACTAAGCGCCAAGCCTAACCCCGCTATGGCTGCGCACAGTGCAGGAATAGCCGTGTGGTAGGCGGATGCCGCAAAAGCATAAAACAGCAGGGCCGTAAAAGCTAATTGCGCAACATATGGGGTGGTTTCGTGCGACAGCTGGGCGAGCCCCAGCATGGCGATCATGGCCAGCAGCCCGCCATCTGCCACAGCGCGCGCATAGTCTGTGGGTTGCGCTTCACCGCCAAAGGCAAATGATACTGGTTGGGCTGCATCACGGCGCGCGAGGTAATAAACCGCGTACCAGGTTGCTAGCAAAGTAAGACCTAACAGTAAACCAAACGGTATGCGCGCCGCGAAATCAGGTGTTACCCAAGAGGGCGCTATTTGCATACCCCAAGCACCTAACCAGTAAGGCAGCAGGGCAGGCACATCAGGCCCCCGGCCTAACCAGCTAAGCTGCCACCACGAAGTATTGCCCATTGCCAATTCACGCATCATGCCAAATGCTGCGATGTCTTGCGAACGCCAAGGGTCACGGCCGATAAAGCCAGGCAGCATGTAGGCCAAGCAAAACAACCACAGCGCCACTCGCGGCAGGCGTCGCACTGCAGACTGCGTAACTACGGCGGGAGTGTGTGATGTGCTATTCAAGATTTTAAAATGCCCAAATAAAAAGGCAGCCCGGTTGCCCGAGCTGCCTAGCTATTGTGGCGCAAGTAATTAAGCTTTGTTGGCTTCTGCGGCTGCGGTAGCTGCCGGTGTCGTGGTGGTACGACCAAAACGGTTGCGGAACTTTTCTACGCGGCCGCCCATGTTGTCCACAGACTTCTGGGTACCTGTGTAGAAGGGGTGCGATTCGCTAGAAGTATCAAGCTTGTACAGAGGCAGTTCTTTGCCGTCTTCCATCTTGATCATTTCTTTGGTGTTGGCGCAAGAGCGTGTAACAAACTTGAAGCCGTTGCTCAAGTCTTGAAAACACACGTCGCGGTAGTTGGGGTGAATGCCAGCTTTCATCGGGATATTCCTTGGGTGGTTGCGGTAGCCGCGCAGCCCAGTGC
>JANOSN010000405.1:0-1543 GCA_031415895.1 Polaromonas sp.
GAGCAAGCTGACCAACTGCACAGCCTGATTGCCCGCTGGCAGTCAGCCACCGTAGGCTTGGCGGCCGCGGCTTAAACTGACCGCAGTTAGTTTTTGCAAGCTGACATCAGGCTAAGATGTCAGCCTATCCGCTAACACCCCATTTGTTATGAAACCTACTGTCATCAGCGCCGATGTGCTGTTTGAAGACCACCGCGCCCACCTCAAGTGGGACTGGGTGGCAGGCCTTGGCGCATCTGAGCGCCGCTTTGACGAAGTGGCCGTGCGCGCAGCACGATCAGGTGCTGACCTAGTGGGCTACCTGAATTACATTCACCCTTACCGCGTGCAGGTGCTGGGCGAGCGTGAGGTGGCTTACCTGACTAACTCTGATCCTGAGGATTGCGCACGCCGCATCTCACGCATCGTCACGCTAGAGCCGCCCATGCTGATCATTGCGGACGACCAAACACCTCCCGATAAGCTGCTGTCTATGTGCGAGCGTGCGCAAATTCCCGCGTTCCAAACCTCTGAGTCGGCAGCGTTTGTGATCGACGTGCTGCGCGCTTACCTGTCGCGCCACTTTGCTGACCGCCACACCATGCACGGCGTGTTTATGGATATTTTGGGCTTGGGTGTGATGATCACCGGCGAGTCAGGCCTTGGCAAAAGCGAGCTGGGGCTGGAACTTATCTCGCGCGGCAACGGCCTAGTGGCAGACGACGCGGTGGATTTGTTTCGTGTTAACCAAACCACCATCGAGGGCCGCTGCCCCGAGCTGCTGCAAAACTTGCTCGAGCTGCGCGGCATTGGTCTGCTAGACATTCGCGCCATTTTTGGCGAGACTGCCGTGCGCCGCAAAATGCGCTTGAAGTTGATTGTGCATTTGGTGCGCCGCCAAACCATGGAGCGCGACTACGAGCGCATTCCGTATGAGCCGCTCACGCAAGACGTGCTGGGCATACCGATTCGCAAAGTGGTGATTCAGGTAGAAGCGGGCCGCAACATCGCTGTGCTGGTAGAGGCGGCGGTGCGTAACACCATTTTGCAGCTGCGCGGTATCAACACGTTTGACGACTTTGTAGAGCGCCAACGCAAAGCAATGGACGACAGCGTACCCAAGCGCTAACACGGCACACGCACGTTCGTCGACACACACTCTCATCTACACGCACACCCTCATGCAACGTCTGTCACCCACGCAACTGTGGCTTTTAGTGGGGCTGACCATTGTGTGGGGCCTGAACTGGCCCGTGATGAAAGTGGGTGTGCAAGACTACCCGCCGCTGACTTTTCGCGCCCTGTCGATGTGGCTGGGCATCCCCGTGCTGGCGCTGGGCCTGCGCCTTTTGAAAGTGCCCTTTGCCATCCCGCGTGCCCATTGGCGCGAGCTACTCATCTTGGCCCTATTCAATATGTTCATCTGGCACGGCTGCATCATCATCGCCATTAAGCTGCTGTCGTCTGGCCGCGCTGCTATCTTGGGCTACACCATGCCGATTTTCAGCGCCATGATCGGTGCTTGGGTGTTCAAGGACAAGCTGGGTCCGCGTGCGTGGCTGGG
>JANOSN010000406.1:0-1036 GCA_031415895.1 Polaromonas sp.
GCCTGATGCGCCCATGACGAAACGATTTTTACCGGGCAGCACTTGGGTAGATGCATACGCACCGCCGATTGGCACGATGTGGTCCTCACGGCTGCCGTACAGGTACACGGGAATGTCGACTTTGCGCAGGTCTAGCTGGGTGCCACATACTACTGCTTTGCCGGGCTTAATCAAATTGTTCTCTAGGTACGTGTTGCGCAGGTACCAGGTGTACATGGGGCCTGGCAGGTTGGTGCTGTCGCTGTTCCAGTACAACAAGTCAAACGGCGGCGGGGTTTCGCCTTTTAGGTAATTGCCCACCACGTAGTTCCACACCAATTCATTGGGGCGTAAAAAACTAAACGTACTGGCCAGCTCTTGGCCTTTAAGCAAGCCCCCTTGGCCCATTTGCTGTTCGCGGTATTGCACAAACTGCTCGTCGATAAAAATATCCAAAATACCGGTGTCAGTAAAGTCCAGCAGCGTGGTCAGCAGCGTGGCGCAGCCCACTGTCACGGGGACGGAAGACCCTTTGGTAGCCGCTTTGCTACCAGCTGGCGCGCGCGCAGCCAGCACGGCCAACGCAGTCGTCAATATCGTGCCGCCTACACAAAAGCCTAGCGCGTTGATTTGTTTGGATTTAGCAATCTCGCCACAAGCCTTGATAGCTTGTATGGCACCTTGCTCAATATAGTCGTCCCACGTCGCGTTTTGTACTGACTCGTCGGCGTTGCGCCAGCTCACTACAAAGGTGCGGTGGCCTTGTGCCACCAAATGGCGCACCAGCGAGTTAGCAGGTTGCAAATCTAGGATGTAGTATTTGTTGATGCAGGGCGGCACCACTAAATAAGGTTTTTCAAACACTTTAGCCGTGAGCGGCTTGTATTCGATGAGTTGAAAAATATCGTTTTCAAATACCACTGCGCCTTCGGTGGTGGCTACGTTGCGGCCAATCTCAAACTTACTCTCGTCCGTCATCGACATGTGGCCTTGCTGCATATCGGCCAGCAGGTTTTGAATGCCTTTACCAATGCTTTCGCCCTGGCTGTCGATGGCT
>JANOSN010000407.1:0-1716 GCA_031415895.1 Polaromonas sp.
ATGCAAGAATTCAATCGTGTGGGCAAGTTTCAACATCTCTTGCTGCGCTACACCCAAGCCCTCATCACGCAAATTGCTCAGTCGGTCGTATGTAACCGCCACCACACGCTCGAGCAGCAACTAGCGCGCTGGCTACTGGTCACGTTAGACCGAATTCCCTCTAGTGAATTGGTCATGACACAAGAGCTGGTGGCCAATACGCTGGGTGTTCGCAGGGAAGGTATTACGCAAGTAGCAGGCAAGTTTCAGGAAGCGGGCTATATTCGCTACCGCCGCGGCCATATCAGCGTACTAGACCGCACGGGATTAGAGACGCGCTCATGTGAATGCTACGGTGTCGTAAGGCAAGAGCTACAGCGCCTAAAACAGGAAGCTGGCCGATAATTTTATAGAAAACAGCTGTCAGCTTTGTATCGACTGTATACGTCTGATGTCAGTAAAACTCACAAGGCCTGTGCACAGAAGCGGCATTATTATTTTTATGTTTTTTTACAATGTAAGTGTAATTTTCAACTTCATTTTTGTATAAAAAAATAAGCTACGTTTATTACTGCTGGGGAATTGGTTATGGATTTAGTTTACATCACATACATTGCGCTGCTGTGGGGCATGACGGTAGCTCTGAAGTCGGGTTTTCAAAAGCTAGACCAACAACCTGGAGAGCGATCATGATGGGATTTGAGGTTCTGTATGGACTCGGCGGTCTATGCGCTGTGTTTTTGTTAGCTTATCTGGTCTATGTGCTGATTTGCGCGGAGGAGTTTTAGATGACTATCTCCACTTGGGGCCTATTGGCCTTATTTCTTGCCGCTTTGTTGATTGCATCATGGCCACTAGGCGCTTGGCTCGCGAGAATCTACGATGGTCGGCCGCCAAACTTGTTGCATCGCATAGAGTCACCCATATTCCGATTAGCTGGTGTATCTGAGGATAGTACGGCGTCGAGGACAAAAAAACTTAGCAGCGGACTTGGATGCAGATGACGTGGTCCCGCTACGCCAGCGCGGTGTTGCTCTTCAATGTAACAGGTGTACTGGTAATCCCCCCAAATAACCAGCTCACTCAAAAGTAGAAAAATACCCCCCAGACTTGGGAGAAGGTAGTTTTTACATGAAGACAAGTAAATATAGCTTGGGGAAAAAATTTATATGCAAAACTCGCCAGTCGTCAACTCGGCCTAGAGACAAGTGAATTATCTTATCTATCGCTAGCTAGCAATGTCACCATAAATTAAGCTGGGCCTAACGGTTGATCATGTGGCTTATGGACCATGGAATTGAATGCCTCAGTCCAAATTCCAGCAGGCATATTGGCGATCACTTTGGAAAAAAGAGGCCCTAATAAACTAGACACCACAATCGGTTTAGAAACCCAGCGCCAAGGGCGGCTCCAAACGAGTACGCCCCCAAAAACGAATGCTCCCGCTACTAACACCACCGGATGACGTTGGGCTACCGGTTGGAGCACTGTTTTTGTGGCATCGGCAGCAGCTACTGTTATGGTTCGCAACGGCTGTTTAGACCACCATATATTTACAGCATGGATTAACATAGCGCCTCCAGGTATTGACTTTAAACCATGTAGCCAATCAGTGCCCACGCCAGAAGCTTTTCTATGCAAATCAGCTTTTTCAGACTGGGAATTTTTATTTATATTTTGTCGGATATTTATTCTGGACAGATTCAGTCTCTCTGCTGCGATGCTCATACTTGGCTC
>JANOSN010000408.1:0-2221 GCA_031415895.1 Polaromonas sp.
GCGAGGTTGGCAGGGCCATCATGGACTTCAACATGATTGAAGAAGGCGACAAGGTGATGGTCTCGTGAGTGGCGGCAAAGACAGCTACGCGATGCTGGACATTTTGCTCAAACTGCAAAAGCGTGCGCCGATAGATTTTGAGCTGATCGCCGTGAACTTAGACCAAAAGCAGCCCGGCTTTCCCGCGGACGTGCTGCCTGCGTATTTAGAAAAACTGGGGGTGAAGTTTCATATCGAAAACCAAGACACCTACAGCATTGTCAAAGACAAAATCCCTGAAGGTAAAACCATGTGCAGCCTGTGCAGCCGCCTGCGCAGGGGCATTTTGTACCGCGTGGCCAAAGAGCTGGGCGCTACCAAAATTGCACTAGGCCACCATCGTGACGACATGCTGCAAACGCTGCTGCTCAACATGTTTTTTGGCGGCAAGCTTAAAGGCATGCCGCCCAAGCTGCAAAGCGACAACGGTGAGCACATCGTCATTCGCCCTCTCGCCTACGTGGACGAACGTGACTTGGTGCGCTACGCACAAGTGCAGCAGTACCCCATCATCCCCTGCACCCTGTGCGGCAACCAAGAAAACCTGCAACGCAAACAAGTGGGCATCATGCTGCGCGAGTGGCAAACCAAGCACCCTGGCCGCTTGGACAATATGCTCAACGCCATGCAAAACGTGGTGCCTTCGCACTTGATGGACGCGAAAATTCACAACTTTAAAGGTCTTAAAGCTACGGGCACGCCCGACCCTCTGGGCGATAAAGGCTTTGACAGCGAGAGTTTTGCGCCCGCAGCCAATGTGATTCGCTTTGACTAGATAAAAAGGTGTTTTAGATGATAAATAGTGCTGTAGTCCAAGTATTTATTGCTCGGACAGCTATCTATTTCATAGTGTCGACACTGCTGCTGGTACTGACGGGCTGCGCCAGTACGCGCTTGATAGAGAGCCAAGTGACGGCGTTTTCTACCTTGCCTGCGGCGGCATCAGCCACTACAGCGACGAGCACTGCCACCACTGCTAAAACCACCTATCGTTTTGAGCGCCTACCCTCGCAACAGGCCGACACCCAGCGGCGCGACCAGCAAGAGAGTATTGCCCAAGCTGCGCTAGACAAGCTGGGTTTACAGCGCGTGGGTGACGCACCGGGCAGCCCAGCGGCGCGCTACAGCGTGCAAATGACGCTGTCTATGCAGCGTACCGATGGCCTGGATTGGGACGGCTGGGGCCTGCCGCTGGCGGGGCCTTATGGGGCACCTTATGGTGGGCCTTGGCTGGGGGGCGCGTTTATCTCCATAGGCGTGGGCAGCCGCCACCGGCATGGCGGCGCTTACGCAGACGGGATTTTCTTGCCGTCTGGCTACGGTTATTATCCGCAACCTTATTTCGTGCGCGAGGTGTTCTTGGTGCTGCGCGATGTGGCAAAAAATCAGGTGGTGTATGAGACCCGCGCACGCCACGAGGGCCGATGGGCCGACAGCGCTGCCGTGCTGCCCGCCATGTTAGACGCTGCGCTGCAGGGCTTTCCTACGCCGCTTGCAGGCACGCGCCGCGTGACCGTTGAGATCAGCGCAGCTGAAAATAACGTGGTAGAAGACAAAAAACCTATCAAATAGGCTTGTAGTCCAAGTATCTATTACTTATATAGCTATTAAAAACATAGTGAACACCCACTGATGAACAGCACCCGTATCACCGCCATTCGCCACGGCGAGACCGCTTGGAACGTCGACACCCGCATTCAGGGGCAGCTAGACATTGGTTTAAATGCCAAAGGCCGTTGGCAAGCTGAGCGTGCAGGCCAGGCGCTGGCTGGGGACGATATTGACGTGGTCTACAGCAGCGACCTGTGGCGTGCATATGACACCGCGCTGTCGGTGGCAAAACCCCATGGCCTGGAAGTGCAGACCAACGAAGCTTTGCGCGAGCGCGGCTTTGGCAGCTTTGAAGGCAAAACCTTTGCCCAGATTGAGGCTAGTTTTCCTGAGCAGGCTTTGCACTGGCGCAAGCGCGTGCCTGACTTTGCCCCGCCCGGTGGCGAGTCGCTGCTGCACCTGCGCGAGCGCGTGGTGCAATGTGTGCAGGGCTTAGCGCAGGCGCATGTGGGCCAACACATCGTCATCGTCAGCCACGGCGGGGTGATGGACGTGCTGTACCGCGTTGCCACGGGGTTAGACATTCAGGCCGCACGCAGCTGGGACCTGCACAACGCAGCGATCAACCGCC
>JANOSN010000409.1:0-2075 GCA_031415895.1 Polaromonas sp.
GCCACAGTGCCTACCAGCAGGCCAATGGGGGCGGCCAGTACGGCCACCAAAATCACCACGAACAGCGTAATGCGCGAGCCATGGATAATGCGCGACAAAATATCGCGCCCTTGGTCGTCGGTGCCAAACCAGTGCGTGCCAGAAGGTGGCAATAAACGCGTTGTGGCCAAATCACCGTAGTAAGGCGAGTACGGTGCCAACTGGTTAGCAAAAATTGCAATCAGTACCAGCAGCGCAATGATGGCCAGCCCAGCCATAGCCAAGCGGTTACGTGCAAACGTGCGCCAAGTGCTGTAGGCGCGACCCAGTGATGCCTGCTTGCGCGACACGGGTCTATCTGACATAAGCCAGTCGTGCAGCGATTCTTCAGGTAGTGCAGTGTCAGTCATCGCACGCGCGTCCTAGGGTCTAGCAGCTTGTACAGCAAGTCTGACAATAAATTAAGCCCAATAAACACCGAGCCCACCACAATGGTGCCGCCCAGCACTGCGTTCATATCTGCGTTTTGCAATGAGTTGGTGATGTACAAACCAAGGCCAGGCCAAGAAAATACCGTCTCAGTGAGCACGCTGCCTTCTAACAAGCCAGCGTACGACAGCGCTATCACCGTCACCAAGGGCACCGCTGCGTTGCGCAGGGCGTGTCGCCAAATAATGCGTGCCTCAGACAAGCCTTTGGCCCGCGCAGCCACCACATATTCTTGGCTCAACTCATTGAGCATGAACGAGCGCGTCATGCGGCTGATATAGGCTAATGAAAAGTAACCCAAGAGCGATGCAGGCAAAATCAAATGCGACAGCACATTACCAAACGCCTCCCACTCGCCTGCCCGCGCAGCGTCTAGCAGCATAAAACCGCTGGTAGACGTAAAGCTGTATTCAAAAGCCACGTCAATACGCCCTGGCCCAGCTACCCAACCCAGCTTGGCATAAAACAGCACCAGCGCCATCAACCCTAGCCAAAAAATCGGCACCGAGTAGCCAATCAAGCCCATCACGCGTACCGCTTGGTCAGCCACACCGCCGCGCTTAACAGCTGCCCACACGCCCAGTGGCACACCCATGCCCGCGCCGATGATGATGCCTAAAGTAGCCAGCTCAATGGTGGCCGGAAAGGTACGTTTGATGTCTTGCAACACGGGGTTAGACGTGAGCACTGAAGTACCAAAATCACCCTGCAGCACTTTGCTGATGTAGATATAAAACTGGTGCCACAGCGGTTTGTTCAAGCCCAGCTCTTCGCGCACGCGGGCAATGACATGCTCGGGCGCGCGGTCGCCCGTGATGGCGAGCACGGGGTCAATAGGGATAACGCGGCCAATAAAAAACGTGACCGCCAGCAACCCAAGGTAAGTTAAAACAATGACCCCGAGAAAGCTGGCGAGCGTTTTGGCAAGGCCCGCCCAGTGAGTGCGCGACAGCCACGTGGGCTGCGCGTTAGATACACCGTTCACAAAATTCAAAACTTAAAGCAACAGCAAACGTATTACTTAGTGACCTTGAACATATACGTAGCGTCTGATGTAGGACCAATCACCAAGTTCTTTACCTCAGCGCGCATGGCAGCCACTTCTACCTGCTGAAACAGCATGATGAAGGGGCTGTTTTGGCGGAAATCGGCTTGCATTTCTTCGTACATGGCTTTGCGCTTATTGCCATCGCGCTCTAGCACCGCAGCGTCGGCTTTTTTGGTTAGCTCTGGTGTAGCCCAGGCATTGCGCCAGGCCAGCGGCTTGGTTTTAGGCTCATCACCGTTGTCAGGGTTTTGCACAAAGGTGGCATTGGTGTGCGGGTCCCAGTAGTCAGCACCCCACTGGCCAATGTACATGTCGTGCGTGCGGGCGCGGTACTTGGTTAAGGTTTGCTTGCCGTCACCGGGCAAAATTTCAATATCAATACCGGCGCGCTTAGCAGTTTGCTTAAACGACTCGGTATTGCCCTGCACTGGCTGCGTGGTGCGCATGTCTATGGTTACTTTAAAGCCGTTAGGCAAGCCCGCTTTAGCTAGCAGCGCTTTGGCTTTGTCCACGTCTAGCTTGTAGGGGTTGGTTTTGCTGGCACCCAGTAGGCCAATGG
>JANOSN010000410.1:0-8314 GCA_031415895.1 Polaromonas sp.
CTGCAAATCACCGACAACGTGCGCTCTGGCGACCGTTTGATCAATCCGCGTTAATCGCTCAGGCCCGTACGATGCAGCGCGATGAGCTCGCGGACTGGTTGCGCCTGACGCTGGTCAGCGGCGTAGGCAACACAGCTGCACGCAAATTGCTGGCGGCTTTTGGCTTACCTGACGCGGTTTTTCAGCAAAGCCTTACAGCGCTGGGGCAGTGCGTGAGCAAAGCCCAAAGCCAAGCCCTGTTAACCGTGCCCGAGGGCTTGGATGCCCTTACCCAAGCCACGCTAGACTGGCTAGCTGCCAGCGGGCGCGACGGCATCACTCGCGCCGTCATTACGCTGGCCGATGCGCATTACCCCAAAGCCTTGCTGGCACTGGACGATCCGCCCTTGGTGCTGTACATGACGGGCTCGCGCGCGGTGTACCGCGACTTGGCTGCTAAAACCTTGGCTAACGACATCGCCATCGTCGGCAGCCGCAACCCTACGCCGCAAGGCAGCGACAACGCACGCAGCTTTGCACACAGTTTTGCGCAGGCGGGCCTGCACGTAGTCAGCGGTTTGGCGCTGGGTATCGACGGCGCAGTGCACAGCGGCGCGCTGGACGCGCGTGAAGCATCGCCCGCCACCGCAGGCAGCACGATTGCCATCGTAGGCACAGGGCTAGACCGCGTCTACCCCAAGCAACATTACGAGCTAGCCCACCGCATTGCCACGCATGGCGTGATCTTGAGCGAATTTCCTATGGGTACGCCGCCGATTTCAGCCAATTTCCCCAAGCGCAACCGCATCATTTCGGCCTTAACGCAAGGCACTTTGGTGGTCGAGGCGGCCCTCAAATCAGGCTCGTTGATCACTGCGCGCTTGGCGTCTGAGCAGGGTAAAGATGTGTTCGCTATTCCCGGCTCGATCCACTCCACGCTGTCCAAAGGCTGCCACTCGCTCATCAAGCAAGGGGCAAAATTGGTCGAGTCAGCAGAGGATGTGTTTGATGAGTTGTCACACCCTATCAGCGTGGGCCAATCTGCACCACGCAGCCTGTCGCCACCAGTTGACTTAAACGATAGCGATGCGCACGGAGATGGCCTGCTGTCAGATGAAGCATCCACCGTGAAGCAGAATGTGCAAGAGCAAGTGCTCAGCGCCCTAGGCTACGACCCTGTCAGCCTAGACGCTATGGTGTCGCGCACGGGTTATGCCACGGCAGTTTTGCAAGCGCAGTTGCTGGAATTAGAACTGTTAGGTGATGTGGTGCGCCTGCCGGGCGGCTTGTTTCAGCGGCATGCCCAGGCTTAGCCCAGCAAACGCTCAGGGTTTGCGTCAATTTTGCTCATCGCATCACGGGTAGCGCGCACGGTCAGTGCTTCGTCTTCTACTGGTGTTACTAGGCCAGCTTGCAAATAGGCAGCCAAGCGGCGCACTTGGAACAAATAAGTACGGCCATTGGTAGAGGCAAACAAATGCAGTTGGCCACGCTGGCTGCGCCAAGCATATTGCACACGCGCCACATTGCCGTTGTGGTCTAGGTTAAACCAGCTGCCCTCGTCTAGCTCCATGGCCCAGCCACGCATCGCCTCGGTCGGGTCGCTGCCGCCGGTGGTGATGATGTCAATACCGCTGGTGTCGATGCCCAGCATCAGCTCAATGCTTTCAGCGTCCAGCGGCAAGTCGCCCACGTCATCTTCGGAGACAAAATCTTCCAAGTTTTTCAACCGTTTGGACATGTCTTCGATTTGTTTGGGGTCTATGGTCTCGGTCTTAGACATGAACGCATCGGCCAAGGTGTCACTGATCACTTTGATATGCCCGTCTTGTTTAGCGGCATCAAACCCCAGCAGTGACATGCCCGAGCGCAAGCGCTTGAGTAAGTTGGGCAGGTCTTGGATGACCTTGGCGCGGTCTGCGCGGTTGGGCTTGGCACTTGCTGCCCACACCAAGTCGGCCGCTACCTGTTTAAGGCTCATGGTGTCGGCATGTTGCGGGCCGTCCTTCATGGCAGCGATGGCTAGCACCTCGGCCCATACCTTGAACAAGAATTCGCGGATCTCATCGCGCATGGGCAGGTTACCCAACATTTTGCGCAGCTCAATGGTAAATTGGATGGCGTTGGTCTCTTTTTGCTCCATCTGCTGGGCTACAGACACCACGCGCTGGGTAGCGGCACCCTCCACCAAGAAGCGCGACAAAAACTTTTGAAATTCGTCATATACCAGCTGGAACACGCGCCGCCCAGTTTCTGGGTATTGCTCAATCACCTGCACCACGCGTTTGACCTCGGTCTCCAGCGATACGCTACTGACATCGCCCTCAAAACCCAGCACGCAAGAGCCCATGCGGTCGATCAAACGCCGCGCAGGGTGCTGCAGGCTGCCAAAAAACTCTGGCTCTGACAATGCCAAGCGCAACACCGGCATTTGCAGGCGCGCAAACCACACGCGCACTGGCGCAGGAATGCGGTCTTCCGCCAAAATGCTTTGAAACATCAAGGCCACAATTTCGATGGTGGCTTTCTCGGCTGAGGTGGAGGCTGCCTTTTTAAGTGCGGTGCTCTCATCACGCAATGCCCCAGCGGCTTGCTCAGGCCGCATGCCGTCGGCAAAACCTGCAAAGGCGACACCGCCACCGCCACCGGCACCACCGCCCCCACCACCGCCGCCCCCACCACCCGCAGAGCTACCTTGCTGCGTGCGGGCGTAGCCCGTTCCCGCGCGCGGTGCCATGGCCGCAGCCAGCTGCGGCGATGGCGCGTAAGAACGCGTATCGTCAAAGCCAGCGACCTTATCGATCAGCATGCGTTTGAGTTGCCCCATCACGCCTTGGGCGCGCATTTTGGCGCGCGCCAGCGGTGTGGCCGAAGTCATCATGCGGGTTTCTTCGTGCGACTCCTCGGCGTAGCGCGCTACGGCAGCGCGGCCTGGGCGAGCGGCACCGTTTTGTGCACCGGCTGCACCTGCAACCGAGCTTGCACCCGAGCCTGCGCCCGCATTTTGCTGTGCAGAGTTACCTGCTTGCCCGCCTTGGCGAGGTGCATTGGCGGCGCCTGAAGACCCCGCTTGAGCACCGCCCGAGTAGCCTGTCTGCGCACCGGTCATACCGTTTTGCCCAGCTGTATTGCTTGCTCCAGCGCGAACTAAGCCTGCACGTGCAGCGGCCACCGCGCCAGCGCTACCACCACCTTGACCTGAGCCTCCGGCTCCACCAAAACCACCGGGGCCGCCCATACCGCCTTGTGCACCGCCTTTAAGCTCGGCACCGGCTGCCATCGGGCGGTACCCGGGGCCTGAGCCCAACGGGCTTTGTACCGTTTGCTCAAAAGGCACCGCGCCAGTGCTACCCGTATTGGCACCCGGCGTACGTCTGACCAGCTGACGCAAATCAATCTCAGCCATCACGCCGTTCTCTACCAAAAACGCGTTGACATCGTGGTAAGCCTCCACCATGCGCTCAGCAAAAGATCGGTGCATTACCTCTTGTACGCTCAGCCAAGCATCTTGCGTCAGGCCGGCGGCTATCCATGATTCGACCACCAGTTGCGCGCACGCCTCGGGCCGCAGTACGTCTTGCTTGTCAATGTCTTCGGTATTTTCGAGCTTGCGAATGCGCAGCATCAGGTCGTTGAGCTCCCAGGTCGCTTTATCCAAAATACGCAGCGACAGCCTAGAGGCGAGAATTTTGTTTTCCACCACATCGTTGCCTACCAGCTCAAACGTCATTGCGTTGAGATCCATCCGAACCGACGCTGTAGGTGGTGTGGCGGCTTTCTTCCAGGCCACTGCCGTGGCATTTACCCAGCTCGACTCGCATTTTTGGTACTGAAGCCAAGCATCGCGCCGGTCTTGGGACTGGCGCGCGTTAGAGCTTTCATCGAGTAAAGCGTTTAAGCGCTGGCGAACGGCCTGGGCCGATTCGCCCATGATGTCCACCGCTTTGCTTAAAAATAGCTCACGCGCCCGCCGTGCTAAGGCAGCACCAGCAAAAGACGAGTTAAGCATATTTGAAGCCACAGCGCGCGAATAGTTAATTAGAAGTTGTTATGAACCTGCACCACATTACCTAAAACTATACCTTTAAAACTGGCTTTTAACAGCTATTTATAGTCTACGAGCAACAAGATAACTTATTAAACAGTGGCGCCTGAGTTAGGGTCATTAGGGTCTTCATCCTTTTTAACCGTTACTTTGATCAAATCTTCGCGCTTAATGCCCAACCACATCGCAATGGCGGCGGCCACAAACACGGACGAGTAAATGCCAAACAAAATACCAATAGTCAGCGCCAGCGCAAAGTAAAACAGCGTGGGGCCACCAAACAACAGCATCGACAGCACCATGATCTGGGTTGAACCGTGGGTAATGATGGTGCGGCTGATGGTGGAGGTAATCGCGTTGTCGATGATCTCGTGGGTATTCATCTTGCGGTAGCGGCGAAAGTTCTCGCGGATCCGGTCAAAAATCACCACCGACTCGTTCACCGAATAGCCCAACACGGCCAACACGGCGGCCAACACCGACAACGAAAATTCCCACTGAAAGTAGGCAAAGAAGCCCAAAATAATGATCACATCGTGCAAGTTAGCCACGATGGCAGCTACGGCGTATTTCCACTCAAAGCGAAACGCCAGATAAATCATGATGCCCAAAACCACCATAGCCAAGGCTTTCAGGCCATCGGTGGCCAGTTCTTCTCCAACCTGCGGGCCGACAAACTCGGTACGGCGCAAAGTAGCGGCGTTATCAGCCTGCTTGAGTGCCGCCATCACCTTGTCGCTTTGCTGCGCCGAGCTGACGCCCTTTTGTGCAGGTAGGCGAATCATCACATCGCGTGCGGTGCCAAAGTTTTGCACCTGAATGTCGGTGAAACCTTGCGCCGCCACAACGCCGCGCACTTTTTCTAGGTCAGCAGGTTGCGAATAGCTCACCTCCATCACCGTGCCGCCCGTGAACTCGACTGACAGATGCAAACCGCGCGAGAATAAGAAAAACACCGCAGCTAAAAACGTAATCAACGACACTGCGTTAAAAATCAACGCATGCCGCATGAACGGTATGTCTTTTTTGATCTTGAAAAATTCCATGGCGATAGCCCCTTATGTCTTGCGTTTATTTCTTTGGCTTTTGAGCCGGCTTAGCTAGCGATTTAGCGGGCACAGCGTCTAAGACTTCATCCAAAATTGCGGCATCAGCACCGGGCGTGACGACCGCACCGTCAGGACGCCACACGGTACCAATAGAAACTGCCTTGAGTTTCTTTTTACCGCCGTACCATAGGTTGACTAAACCACGCGAGAAGAACACCGCTGAGAACATGCTGGTCAAAATACCCACGCAGTGCACCACCGCAAAGCCGCGCACTGGGCCAGAGCCAAAAGCCAACAAAGCAAGGCCCGCAATCAACGTAGTGATGTTAGAGTCCAAAATAGTGGCCCAAGCGCGGTCATAGCCCGCATGGATAGCCGCCTGGGGCGACGCGCCGTTGCGCAGCTCTTCTCGCACGCGTTCGTTGATCAACACGTTCGAATCAATCGCCATACCCAGCGCCAGCGCCATAGCCGCCATGCCTGGCAAGGTCAGCGTGGCTTGCAGCATCGACAGCACTGCCACCAACATCAACAAGTTCACGCCCAGTGCCAAGCTAGAAAACACGCCAAACAGCATGTAGTACAGGCACATGCAAACGCAAATCACTATAAAACCGTAGGTTACGCTTTTGAAGCCTTTGGCAATGTTCTCCGCGCCCAGTGTGGGGCCAATGGTGCGCTCTTCCACAATTTCCATCGGCGCGGCCAGTGAGCCAGCGCGCAGCAACAGCGCCAAATCGTTGGCCTCGCTCACCGTCATAGAGCCAGAGATTTGAAAGCGGTTGCCCAGCTCACCTTGAATCACTGGGGCAGTCAACACTTCGCCTTTGCCTTTTTCAAACAGCAAAATTGCCATGCGTTTTTTTAAATTCTCGCGGCTGGTGTCGCGCATGATGCGACCGCCCTTGGCATCCACGGTGAGGTCTACCTTGGGTTGCTGACTTTGCGAATCTAAACCCGGCTGCGCGTCAGTCAGACTCTCGCCGGTGATGATGACTTGCTTTTTGACAATGACGGCGCGGCCATCACGTTCCAGGTAGCGCTCTGAACCAAAAGGCACCGACGTGCGGCCCGCTTCGGCCTCGCGCGCTTCGGCGCTATCGTCTACCAAGCGCATTTCTAGCGTGGCAGTGCGGCCCAAAATATCTTTGGCCTTGGCGGTGTCTTGCACGCCAGGCAGTTGCACCACAATGCGGTCTTGGCCTTGCTGCTGAATGACGGGTTCAGACACACCTAGCTCATTGATACGGTTGTGCAAGGTGGTCATGTTTTGCTTAAGCGCCTGCTCTTGCACCAAGCGCGCGGCTTCGGGTTTGATCTTGGCCGTTAGTAAGTAATCAGTGCCTTCGATGCTGTCTTGGGTCTGCAAATCAGGAAACTGGTCTTGCAGTAAACGCTTGGCAGACTCGCGAGCGGCGGCATCGCTAAAACGTACTTCAATGGCTTGTGCGTTGCGGCTGGTGCGCCCACGGATTTGTTTTTCGCGCAATGCAGAACGAATATCACCCGTCAGTGAATCTACCTTCTTAGTCAACGCAGCTTGCATGTCCACTTGCAGCATAAAGTGCACACCACCGCGCAAATCTAAGCCCAAATACATCGGGTTAGCGTACAGCTTAGACAACCAAGCTGGTGAGCGTGACACCAAGTTAAGCGCCACCACATAAGCCGGGTCAGCAGGGTCAGCGTTAAGCGCCTTGTTAATCGCGTCTTTGGCTTTGAGCTGGGTATCAGTATCTTTAAAGCGGGCTTTGATGGAGTTGCCGTCAAACGTCACCAAATCAGGGTCTAACTTAGCGTCAGCCAAAGCTTTGTCTACTTTATCGCGGGTAATTGCGTCAACTTTGTTAGTGACTTTGCCACTTGACACCTGCACCGCAGGTGCTTCACCAAAAAAGTTGGGCAGTGTAAACAGCGCCGAGATGACCAGCACCCCCGCAATAAGGAGGTATTTCCACAAGGGGTAACGGTTCATACGGCAGCTCTCTTAATCGGTGAACGGGTGCTCTCTAGTGCGCAATTACTTGACGGTGCCCTTGGGCAACACTTGCACCACCGCGCTGCGCTGCATTTGCACTTCCACGCCTTGGGTTAGTTCCACGCTGACATAGCTCTCGCCCAGCTTGGTGACCTTGGCGATCATGCCGCCGGCGGTGACGATTTCATCGCCCTTGGCTAACGCGTCGATCATGGCGCGGTGCTCTTTTTGCTTTTTCATTTGTGGGCGAATCATCACAAAGTACAGCACCACAAACATCAGCACCAACGGCAGCATGCTCATCAAGCTAGATTCAATACCACCGCCAGAGGCAGCAGCGGCGGGGGCGGTTTGGGCAAAAGCAGAAGAAATAAACACAGGTAACTCCAAAGTAACTATAAATAAAGCCGCGCAGCACCTTATGTACTGAGCTTACGGCATGGACTAGCGTTTGTAGCGCGTAACCTTCCATTGTATGCGGCTAAGCTGTGCAGGCCCTTCAAATACAGGGTTACTGCGCCCAACCCGTAATGCACGATCTGAAACCCGCGCCTTCTACAATTAGGCTTATGAACTTGTCCGCACTCACTGCCATATCCCCCTTAGACGGCCGCTATGGCAGCAAACTGGCCGCATTGCGCCCTTTAATGTCTGAATACGGCTACATGCACCGCCGGGTGCAAGTAGAGGTCGCTTGGTTTATCGCCTTAGGTGATGCAGGATTTAGCGAATTCAAGCCCTTAAGCCCAGTAGCACGCGCTTACCTGAACAGCTTGGTCAGCGGTTTTAGCGAGGCCGATGCCCAAGCCATCAAAAACATTGAAAAAACCACCAACCACGACGTAAAAGCCGTGGAATATTGGCTCACTGGCTACCATCACACCGGCGCGCAGGGCCCAAAGCAATGGATTGCAGGCGCATTTGAAAAATTTGCCGAATTGAAAGCCGCCAGTGCCTTTGTGCACTTTGCCTGCACCAGCGAGGACATTAACAACACCAGCCACGCCTTGCAGCTGAAAGCCGCCCGCGACGAGGTGCTGCTGCCCGCGCTGGACACCATCATCACCAAGCTGCGCGAGATGGCGCACCAATACGCCGCTGTGCCCATGCTCAGCCGCACCCACGGCCAAACCGCATCGCCCACCACCGTGGGCAAAGAGGTGGCCAATGTGGTGGTGCGCTTAACGGCAGCCCGCGCACGCATTGCCGATGTAAAAATCTTGGCCAAAATGAATGGCGCGGTAGGCAACTACAACGCGCACC
>JANOSN010000411.1:0-3276 GCA_031415895.1 Polaromonas sp.
GTCATCAGCTCCACCTTTGACGAGCCCGCCGCACGCCACGTGCACGTGGCCGAGATGGTGATTGAGCGCGCAAAACGCTTGGTTGAGCTGAAAAAAGATGTGGTGATTTTGCTCGATTCGATCACACGACTGGCGCGCGCCTACAACGCCGTCATGCCCAGCAGCGGCAAAATTGGCTCTGGCGGTATCGACACCAACGCAATGCAGCGCCCCAAGCGCTTTTTTGGCGCAGCACGTAATGTTGAAGAAGGCGGCTCACTCACCATCATCGCTACCGCACTGGTTGACACCGGCGGCCGTATGGACGAGGTGATTTTTGAAGAGTTCAAAGGCACGGGTAACTCAGAGCTGCACCTGTCACGCCGCCTGTACGAAAAGCGTGTCTTCCCAGCGATAGAACTGAGCAAATCTGGCACGCGCCGCGAGGAGCTGTTGTTGTCGCCAGAGATCTTGCAAAAGACCCGTATTTTGCGTTCATTCATGTTCAATATGGACGAGATTGAATCAATGGAATTGATGCTGAAAAACATGAAGGCCACAAAGAACAACTCCGAGTTCTTTGACATGATGCGCCGGGGCGGATAATTACCTGCTTTTTACAGAATGCATGAATGGCCAGGTTGCACCCCAAGGCGCCACTGTCGCTGCAAAGCTTATAACGCAGCAACTTTGCTGATCACTTTACTTCGGCTAAAAACTTTTCTACCTGCGCTGCAGGTATAGCTCCGGGCACCCGGTTGCCGTCGGCAAAAATGACGGTTGGGGTACCGGTAATCTTGTGTTTTTTGCCAAAGTCTACGTTGCGATTGACTGCGGCAATATCACAGGTTAAGGCTGGCAGTTCTATGTTTTTCACCATCCAGTCGTTCCATGCTTTAGCACGGTCTTTAGCGCACCAAATGTTTTTGCTGCGCTCGTTTGAAGCCGGGCCTAGGATGGGGTACAAAAACATGTACACGGTGACGTTGTTAACATTTTGCAGATCGGTCTCAAAGCGTTTGCAGTAGCCGCAATTAGGGTCTTCAAACACGGCCAGTTTGCGTTTACCGTTACCGCGCACTATCGTAAATGCGTCTTTGAGTGGCAAGGTGTCAAAGTCGATCTCGGTCAGCTTGGCAATGCGTTCTTCAGTGAGATTGCGTTTGGCTTTGGTGTCGATCAAGTTGCCTTGTATAAAGAAGTTGCCCTCTGCATCGGTATAAAAAATTTCTGTGCCACCCACGCGCACCTCAAACAGGCCCGGCATAGCGGTTTTGCTGACCTCGTCAATTTTGGGCAAATTAGGCAGGCGCTCAGCCAGGTTTTTGCGGATAGCGGCTTCTTGAGCAAAAACGCTCAATGTCCAAGCAAATACTGCGCAAGCAGCTATGATTTTGGTAGTAAATTTCATTCTTACGTCTTTCGCAATCAATTCAAAAAATAATCTTGCCTATCGCACTATAGCGGCTGTTGGCCCATCGCTTGGCGCATCACCATGGCCTTCACTGGTGGCAAGGCGTCAAAGCGGCGCATGCCCCAGTTGCGCAGGCTGCGTACACGCGCATCGGGCAGCGCAAATAAGCGCTGCAACCCATCGGTGGCTAAGCGCAGCACAGCGGCGTCTGCCTGGCGCGCGCGTTCGTAGCGGCGCAGCAGGCGCATGTCACCGTAACTGCGAAAATATTCTTTAGCGCACAGCACCCGTGCCAGCTCTGCGGCATCAGCTAGGCCTAAGTTTAGACCTTGGCCCGCCAGCGGGTGCACCACATGGGCCGCATCGCCTGCCAGCGCCCAGGCAGCTTGCGGCTTACCGGGCAGGCCCGTGCCTATCCAGCGGCTAGCTTGCGCAACATGCAATGGCCACGCAGCACGTTGGCTGGTCAATTGCATGGTGCCCAAGGCATGGCCGCAGGCTTGCTGCAGGGCCGTGCAAAACTGCAGGTCGTCCAAGGCCAATAAATGTTGCGCTTGCTCATGGCTGACTGACCAGACCAGCGCGACTAAGTTCCCGCTATCTGCTGTGCTGTGCTTAGGCAGCAAGGCGCAGACCTCGCCATCGTGGTCGCTGCCGCGCAGCCACTGCCAAGCGGTATTTTGGTGGGGTAACTGGGTGCGCACGGTGGCTGCGATGGCGGTTTGGCCGTAGGCGGTAGGGGTAAATTGCACGCCGATGGCGTTGCGTGTAGGGCTGTGTTTGCCCTCGCACAGCACAGTCAAAGCCGCGTCTTCGGGTGCATTGAGTAAAGTAATTTCAGGCGCAAATCCAATTGCGGTGTGCAACTGCTGCTCTAGCGCGCCGGCATCCACTATCCAAGTTAAAGCTTCGCATCCGCTGGCGGCGGCATCAAACTGCACCACACTGCCGCCAAGCTTGGCCTGCTGACTATCGCTAGGGTCGTCACCTTGCACGCGCATATGCTGCACAGCACATGTTTGTTCAGGCCAAGCGCGCAGGCCCAGTAGTAGCTGCCGCGACGCTGCGTTAAGCGCGAAAGCCCGTATATCAGGCTGCGCATTGGCCAGTTGGGCAGCGTTGGCTTGCACTAGCCCCACGCGTAAGCGCGCGCGCGCAAGCAGCAAAGCCAGGCTTTTGCCAACCACCCCAGCGCCATGAATACATACATCTAATGCCATCAGGCTATTGTAGTTAAGCGGCACAATACGGTCATGGCGCACAGCCATTACCCCAAAAACACACGCCTGTTAGCACACTATGACCGATTTTGATATTCACGCTGCGATCCAAAACCTGTTTGTCTACCCTATTAAATCTTGTGCAGGTGTGGCCATGCAAGAGGCCATATTGACTGAAACCGGCCTAGAGTTTGACCGAGCTTGGATGGTCATTGACACACAAGGCGAGTTTGTCACCCAGCGCGAGCTGCCGCGCATGTGCCTGATTCAGCCGGCCATGAAACATTATGAAATGGTGCTGCGCGCACCGGGCATGTTGGCCCTGCACATAGCGCTAGATGCTGTCGAGCAGCCCTGCCGCGCCACGGTGTGGGGGCAAGACTGCGCAGCCTATGACATGGGCGATACAGCGGCCCAGTGGTTTACCGATTTTTTGGCACAAGACCTGCCAGCAGGTGCCAAGCCTATGAAGCTGCGCTTAGTGCGTTTTGACCCTGAACACCAGCGTTTATCTAACAAAAAATGGACAGGCGACATAGATGCGCTGAACCAATTTAGCGATGGTTACCCCATATTGGTGCTCAGCCAAAGCGCGCTGGATGATTTGAACCACAAGCTGGTGGCCCAAAGCCACGCTGGCGTGACGCTACAGCGGTTTCGCCC
>JANOSN010000412.1:0-6784 GCA_031415895.1 Polaromonas sp.
GCGACTATTTGTCGTCCTTGCAAGACGGCGAACTTGGCGTGGTTAAACGTAGCGAGTTTCCGGCGCAGTCCAACGGCCGTTTCGTCAAACTGCAAGACCTGCGCTACGGCGAGAACCCCCACCAAAGCGCCGCGTTTTACCGCGACATGCACCCGGCACCTGGCTCACTAGTGACTGCGCAGCAACTGCAAGGCAAAGAGCTGAGCTACAACAACATTGCCGATGCCGATGCGGCGTGGGAATGTGTAAAGAGCTTTCACACGGACGCCAAAGGTGACTCATCCCAAGCGGCAGCCTGCGTTATTGTGAAACACGCCAACCCCTGCGGCGTGGCCGTGGCCGCTGACGCGCTGCAGGCCTACAACAAAGCTTTTCAAACCGACCCCACCTCGGCGTTTGGCGGCATCATCGCGCTGAACTGCACGCTGGACGAAGCCGCAGCGCAGCAAATAGCCAAGCAGTTTGTCGAGGTGCTAATGGCCCCTAGCTTCACGCCTGGCGCGCTAGAGGTGTTCAAAAGCAAAGTGAATGTGCGCATTTTGCAGATAGCCTTGCCACCTAAGAACACCCAAGGCACAGCCAGCGCGTGGGACCAAGGCCGCAACGCTCATGACATTAAACGCGTAGGCTCGGGCCTGCTAATTCAAACCGCCGATAACCACGAGTTGGCCTTGGCTGACTTGAAAGTGGTGACTAACTTGCAGCCCACACCGCAGCAGCTGCAAGATCTGTTGTTCGCCTGGAAAGTAGCCAAGTACGTCAAAAGCAACGCCATTGTGTTTTGCAAAGACGGCATGACCTTGGGAGTAGGCGCGGGCCAGATGAGCCGCCTAGACTCGGCCCGCATCGCCAGCATCAAGGCAGGCCACGCCCAGCTCAGCTTGCAAGGCACCGTGGTGGCCAGCGATGCGTTTTTTCCGTTCCGTGACGGCTTAGACGTGGTGGTAGACGCAGGTGCCAGCTGCATCATTCAGCCCGGCGGCAGCATGCGTGATCAAGAGGTGATCGACGCTGCCAACGAGCGCGGCGTGGCCATGGTGTTTAGCGGTGTGCGGCATTTCAGGCATTGATCTAGGAGCTGCTCCTGTTGAACTGCCGCCCCCACTGCGCCGCCTGCTGCACAGCACCGTCGATAAGCTCGCCGATTCCGGGCATGCCGCTGGGCAAACCTGCAGGCATGCCGTGTGTGCAGCTGGATGCAAACTTAGGCTGCAAAATCTTCGGCCACGCTGACCGGCCTGCCGTGTGTTCATCGCTGCTGCCATCGCCAGAGATGTGCGGCAGCTCGCGTGAAGAGGCTATGTTTTACTTAGACCGCTTAGAGCAGGCCACTTTGCCGCTCAGCATCGTTTTGATGCGAAATACCAGTCAAATAGCCTTGTAGTCCAAGTATTTACTGCTTATACAGCTATTAAATATGTAGCAATTTTATGGATTGCAACAGTGCTTCGTTGAGTTGCACTCCTTATTTTGTAAGACTACAACTACAGCGAAACGCGATAACGTCTGCTGGATATGCATGGGTCAGAGCACTAAAGTAAGAAGGTCAGGGCAATATGCCCTGCTCACTTTACAACTCGTCAGGAATTTTATGAAAAATTTATACCGTTTAACCACCATTTCAGTCGTTGCTTGCCTACTGCTGGTGCTTAGCGCATGCGCCAGCATGAGCGCGCAAGAAAAAGGCATTGCCACAGGTGCAGTTGTGGGCGGCGTAGTGGGCAATGTACTGTGTGGGGGTGTGCTGTGCACAGGTGCAGGTGCGGCCGTAGGTGGTGTAATCGGCAATGAAGTGGCTAAACCTAAAAAATAATCTCAAACTTAAGCTTGGCAATAGTATTAGTCAAATAGCCTGATTAGCCTGATTAGCCAGATTAGCCAGATTAGCCAGATTAGCCAGATTAGCCAGATGCCTCAGATAACCAGCCCGTTCACCCTGAGCTTGTCGAAGGGTTTATGAGGGCTTCGACAAGCTCAGCCCGAACGGTTATTTTTCAGCATCTGAGGCATCTGGCTAATCAGGTCAAATAGCCTTGTAGTCCAAGCATTCATTGCTCAAGCAGCTATGAAATTAATAGTGTCATGCCCAAGCTAAGCTGAACATGACCTGCCGAAATTAAGTGCGCAAGTGACTCTCAGCCCACTACAAGCGCGCTGATGTGGCGTACCCCTGTGACAACCAATCAAGTGCCGCAGGTTCGGTTGGCATAGGGGCACGCCACATCGGCGCGCGTTCTATAACAACGAACTGGGCGGTTAAAAATACACAACCCAAGCCAAAGCACGTAAAACAGCGCTTTTACCAATGAAATGTGCCAGTAGTCCAAGTATTTATTGCTTATGTAGCTATGTAATTAATAGCATCTACAGACCAGCAAACACTTCTTTAGCTGCTGCCACAGTGCGTTCAACGTCTTGCACGGTATGCGCTGCGCTGACAAAACCTGCTTCGTACAGCGCAGGTGCAAAGTACACGCCGCGGTCCAGCATGCCGTGGTAGAACTTGTTGAACATAGGGCTGTTGCTGTGCATGACCTGTGCGTAGTTTTGCGCAAGCTCAGGCAATAGCAAAAAGCCAAACATGCCGCCTTCGCAGTCGGCGCTCCAGGGCAGGCCTGCTGCGTGGGCTGCGCTGCGCAGGCCGTCGGTCAGCTGTTGGGTGCGTGCTGACAGGGCTTCGTAGAAGCCGGGTTTTTGAATTTCTTTGAGCGTGGCCAAACCGCAGGCAGTGGCTATGGGGTTACCGCTTAAGGTGCCTGCTTGGTACACCGCGCCTTGGGGGGCCAGTTGCTCCATCACTTTGCGTGATGCGCCAAAGGCGGCCAGCGGCATGCCGCCGCCAATCACTTTGCCCAGCACCGTCATGTCGGGCACGATGCCTAGTACCTTTTGCGCACCACCCAGGCCTACGCGAAAACCGGTCATCACCTCGTCATACGCCAGCAGCGCGCCGTGCTCGGTGCACAGCTCGCGGCAGCGCTGGGCAAAGGCTTGGCTTGAGCGGATAAAGTTCATATTGCCTGCAATGGCTTCTACCATCAGGCAGGCGATTTCTTTGCCGTGCAGCGCAAAACATTCTTCTAGTTGGGCAATGTTGTTGAACTCTAAAACCAGAGTGTGTTGCACGGCCTCAGGCGGCACACCGCCGCTGCTGGGGTTGCCAAAGGTGGCCAGGCCCGAGCCAGCTTTGACCAGCAGCGCGTCAGAGTGGCCGTGGTAGCAGCCTTCAAACTTGATAATTTTTTTGCGGCCTGTGGCACCGCGCGCCAGGCGTATGGCGCTCATGCCCGCTTCGGTGCCTGAGCTGACTAAGCGCACCATTTCCATCGACGGCATGATTTTGAGAATTTCTTCGGCCAGCTCTACCTCGCGCTCGGTGGGCGCGCCGTACGAGAAGCCTTCTAGCACTGCTTTTTGCACTGCTTGTACCACCGCAGGGTGGCCATGGCCCAATATCATCGGGCCCCATGAGCCGATGTAGTCAATGTACTGCTGGCCGTTAGCGTCCCAAAAGTAGGCACCTTGCGCGCGCTGCACAAAGCGCGGCGTGCCGCCTACTGCTTTAAATGCACGAACTGGAGAATTAACGCCACCGGGGATAACGGCTTGGGCGCGGGTGAAGAGGGCTTGGTTACGGTCCATACGAAGGGTGCTTTTTAATTTTGAAGTGGTGATGTGTGGCTAAAAACAGTCAAATTTGAGAAATTAAACCTGTTTTGGCTAATTTCTACTTATCAGCGCAATATGCCAGCGGTGCATATCAGTGCTTGGTGTCTGAGGTGGGCATGTCGAGGGTGATTTGGGCTTGGGTGGCCTCATCGCTCAGCGGAATATCTTCTTCATCAGGCTGCGCCCAAAACAGCCTGTCGGGTATCACCTGGCCCATGCCCGGGCGAAAGCCCGCGTCTAAGCTGCGGTCTAAAAACACCAAGGCCTCTTGCGTGGCAGCTACTAAATCGTCGCCGCTGGCCAATAGGGCTGCCAATGCGGCTGACAAGGTGTCGCCAGCACCCACAAAGCTGGCTTCAAAACGCTCAAATTTTTCGCCACCCAGCACGGTTTCGGGAGTGGCCAGCACGTTGTCGATATATTGGTTGGGTAGGGCAATACCGGTCACTAAGGTGTAGGGCACACCGTGTTCGGCAGCGGCTTTGGCAATGTCGCGCGCGCTCGGGCTGCGCTCGCTGCTCCAGTCTGGCAGCAGCCAGCGCCACAGTGTAGTGTGGCTGCCAACCAACACTGTGGTCTGCGGTAACAATAATTCGGTGAATGCGTCTAAATAGTTATCAGTCTCAATGTCGTTCCACCAAGCCAGGCTGGGCATGTAAGCAATGACCGGGATTTCTTCATAGTCAGCCGTGATGGCTGCGACCACACTGATGATCTCTGGCGAGCCTAAGAAACCTACTTTAATGGTCTGCACTGGCACGTCTTCTAGCACCGCGCGCGCTTGCGCCTCGACAGCTTCTTCTGGCAATGGGAAAAAGTCTTGAATCTCTGAGGTATCGCGTGCATAAACGCCTGTTATCACGGGCATGGGGTGCGCCCCTACACAGGCCACCGCCAGCATGTCTGCACCCGATCCTGCAGCGCCACACGCGTCGTTGGCATTAAAACACAGCACACAGGCCACGCCTTCGTCAATGTCATCTGCAGATTGCGCAGTGTCGTCAGCGCTGGAAAAGTGGAAGCTGGGGTTTGCCATGAGAGGGCCTAGAGGCCAGAAAGTACGAAAACATACGCATTGCGTAGATACAATGAGGTCATTCTATCTAATGACTATGAGTGGTGAAATACGGTGAGCGATAACAATACAACTTGGATGTGTTTGATCTGTGGCTGGATTTATGACGAAAACACTGGTGCCCCAGATCACGGCATTGCAGCAGGCACGGCTTGGAGCCAAGTGCCCATGAATTGGACCTGCCCCGAGTGTGGCGCGCGCAAAGAAGACTTTGAAATGGTACAGATTTGAGTTACCCTAGGGGTAATTTACTGTTACAACTATGCACAACTACAGCCTTACGTTACTTTGGAGCACACTTTGACGGCAGCTACCACAGGATACAAAGTACTAGTCATTGACGACAGCAACACCATTCGCCGCAGTGCCGAGATATTTCTCAAGCAAGGCGGCCATGAGGTGATGCTGGCAGAGGACGGGTTTGATGCGCTGGCCAAAGTCAATGATTTTCAGCCGCAAGTGATTTTTTGCGACATTTTGATGCCGCGCCTAGATGGCTACCAAACTTGCGCCATCATCAAACGAAACGAGCGTTTCTCCGGCACGCCTATTGTCATGTTGTCATCTAAAGACGGCGTGTTTGACAAGGCGCGTGGGCGTATGGTGGGTAGCCAAGAGTATCTGACAAAGCCCTTTACCAAAGATCAATTATTGCAGGCCGTTCTACAGTTCGGCACTGTCGCCTAAGGAGTGTAAGTATGGCAATCGAAAAAATATTAGTAGTAGATGACTCGAAAACAGAAATCATGTTCATGACTGATTTACTGGTCAAAAACGGCTTTACTGTGCGCAGCGCTGAAAACGCCGAAGATGCTTTTAAAAAATTAGCCGAAGAAAAGCCCGATTTGATTTTGATGGATGTAGTCATGCCAGGTCAAAACGGTTTTCAGCTCACACGCGCTATCTCGCGTGACCCGCAATTTGCCGATGTACCCATCATCATGTGCACTAGCAAAAACCAAGAGACAGACCGTGTATGGGGCATGCGCCAAGGCGCTCGTGACTACATCACCAAGCCTGTCGATGCCGCTGATTTGATGGCCAAAATCAAGGCCCTAGGTTGATCATTCACGTCATTTTCGTTAAAGAGATTTATTAATGGCTACCCGCAATCGCCAAGCACTTCGAGACCTGCAAACCCGTTTGGCAGCCAGAATGCAACAAGCCCGCACCGAGGGCGTGACCGCCAGTTGGCTGGCTGTAGAGTCTGCAGGCCGTTCATTGTTGCTACCTCTTGCGCAGTCTGGCGAGATCTTCCCATTGGCTGCAGTCCAGCAAGTTCCCTACACCCAGTACTGGTTTTTGGGTGTATCCAACTTGCGTGGTGGTTTGTTTGGTGTAGTGGACTTTGCGAGCTTCATAACAGGCCAAATGCCAGCGCGCCGTTCTGAGTCAGCCCGCGAGCAGGCTCGCCTAGTGGCTCTAAACCCTGCTTTAGAAATTAACTGCGCTATTTTGATTGACCGCTTAGGCGGCTTGCGCAATGCGCAAGATTTTGTAGCCCGTGAAGACGCTGGTAAAAATATGCCAGTTTATTTTGCGGGCAACTACACCGACCAAGCTGGCAAACAATGGCAAGAAATCGACTTGCAAGCCATGTCCAGTCAATCGGACTTCTTAACCATTGCATCTTCTGATCCAGTTCAGTAATTTATCTTTCAATCCATTTAAATTTAGCGCGCCCCCTTCCCAAAGGTACACACCATGTCAGCAACTAACCGCTTTTCCCGTCTATTTAAGCGCGGCTCATCATCCGAAGACACCTTTTTAGGTGAAACTGGTTTAGGCCCTGATGCGGGCTATACCATGGACGGTAACGCCAGTGTTATGCCTGATGAGATGGACCTGCGCGTCCCAGCGCAGCGTAACGTAGATGGCGCTGGCGCTGGCATGTTTGATCAAAATGCGTCTTCCCAGCCCAACAATGCTGACGCTGGCGATATGGTGACAGTGCCCGTGCTGGGTACGCGGAGTGCAGGTGCTCATCAACGAATTTTGGCCATTATTTTGCTGCTGTCGCTATTAGCTCTAGCATTGATA
>JANOSN010000413.1:0-1433 GCA_031415895.1 Polaromonas sp.
TATCGGCTCTGGTCAGCTTGAAGTTACGCAAACTGTTCTCGCAGGCTACTATTTTTATACCAGCTTTGATGGCTTCGGCTACGCGCGTGTTGACGACGGATTCGAATTTCAGCATGTTGATGCCTGGGCCAAACGCGACGATTTCTAAGTCTACGTTGGCTGCACCTAACTCTTCTTGTACGTTTTTGGCATTGTTAAGCACCAGATTCCACTTAGCAGGTTCTGCGTCGCTGGCCTGGAGCACTATTTTTTGACGTTTTGCAGCTTGGCCTGTCGCGTTTGGCGCGTTGACACATGCACTAAGCATCACAATAAAAATTCCTAATACTGCATAGCGTTTGAACATTTTGATAGTCTCCTAAATAAATAGTTATGGGTTGAAATCACTGCCAATTTGAGTTTAACGCCGTTGATGCCACTGGCCAGCCTTCATGCGACACCTTGGGAACACCATCAACATTAAATAGTTAGCTATAAAAATAACAGTTATCAATATCAGTTGCTGGTAAAACTGTAATTTCATACAGTTTCATCTTATCTTCCCTCTACAATCATCATCATGGCAGATAAATTACCCACACAGCTAAGCACCCCGTTAAGCGCCGCCTACAGCGAAGGCTCGATCCGCGTTCTCAAGGGCCTGGAGCCCGTTAAGCAGCGCCCCGGCATGTACACGCGCACCGACAATCCGCTGCACGTCATTCAAGAGGTGCTGGACAACTCGGCTGACGAGGCGCTGGCAGGCTTTGGCAAAAAGATCAAGGTCACGCTGCACACCGACGGCTCGGTCAGCGTAGAAGATGACGGGCGCGGCATTCCGATTGGTATGCACCCCGAAGAGAAAGCTCCTGTGATTGAGCTGGTGTTCACGCGCCTGCACGCGGGCGGCAAGTTTGACAAAGGCAAGGGCGGGGCTTACAACTTCTCAGGCGGCTTGCATGGCGTGGGCGTGAGCGTAACCAACGCGCTGGGCAAGCGGCTAGAGGCCACGTCGCACCGCGAGGGCATGGTGGCAAAATTAGTGTTTGAAGGCGGCGACGTGGTCGAAAAACTGCACCTGCGCAAGCAAATTGAAGGCGATCGCAAGCAAGGCACCAGCGTGCGCGTGTGGCCTGATGGCAAGTATTTTGAATCGCTGGTGATTCCGCTTAATGAGCTTACCCACCTGCTGCGCAGCAAAGCCGTGCTGATGCCCGGTGTCAGCGTGACGCTGGTCAACGAGAAAACCAAAGACACGCAAAGCTGGCAGTACAAAGGTGGCCTGCGCGACTATTTAGAGCAAACTTTAAGCGGCGATGCCGTCATCCCGCTGTGGGAGGGCGATGGCTATGCTGATGCGAAGGACGACACCTTTGCCGACGGCGAAGGTGCAGCATGGTGCGTGGCCTTTACCGAAGACGGCCAGCCTGTGCGCGAGAGCTACGTTAACCTGA
>JANOSN010000414.1:0-3469 GCA_031415895.1 Polaromonas sp.
ATCACTGCGCCTGCGGCCACTGACACTGCTACTTTAGACGCGTATGCGCTGGTTGTCATGGCTGCTGTGCTAGACGGCTACAGCGGCGCGCGCCTAGACCGTGCACTGACCCAAGGCGACAACGCCGTGGCCGACAGCGCAGGTGCCTACTGCGGGCTGTCAGGCCGTGGCCCGCAGATTTGCGCGCTAGACGGCGTGCCCGCCAAAGGCAAAACAGCTGCCCAGCTAGAAGCCGCACTGCGCGAACAAGTAGCCAAAATAGCCAAAGATGGCGTGAACGAGGCTGAACTGAACCGTGTCAAAACTCAGTGGGTAGCAGGCCAGGTGTACCAGCAAGACTCGGTGTTTTCGCAGGCGCGCTCGTTAGGGGCCAACTGGGTCAGCGGCTTGCCAGTAGACACCGACCAAATAGTGATTGATCGTTTGCGCCAAGTCACGGCCCAGCAGGTCAAAGACGTGGCGGCCCGCTATTTTGGCGATGACGCGATGACCGTGGGCACCTTGCTACCGCAACCGCCAGACCCTAACCGCAAGCCACGCCGCCCGCCTGCGGGCTCGCGTCATTGAACCAAGGATAACCATGAGTACTATTAAAATCATAGCTATCCGAGCAATAAATACTTGGACTATAGCCCTATTTTGCACCCAAGCATGGGCTAATTTGCCGATTGAGCGCACCAGCCTGCCCAATGGCGCGCAGGTGTATGTGGTGACCAGTATGGGCATACCTATGTTGGATGTGCAAATTGAATTTGATGCAGGAGGCCGACGCGACCCTGCTGGCATGGCAGGCCTGGCCAGTGCCACCAGCGGGCAGCTGAGTAAGGCCGTGTTGGCCCATAACGGCCGCCCCGCGCTAGACGAAAACCAGCTGGGCGAGGCTTGGGCCGACCTAGGTGCCAGCTTTGGTGCCAGTGCGGGCGACGACCGCATGGGTTTTTCATTGCGCTCGCTAACCTACCCAGACTTATTGCCCAAAGCTGTGGCCTTGGCAGCGCAGCAAATGGCCGCACCTGCGTTTAACAACGCCCTGTGGCAACGTGATGCTGACCGCATCAGCGCCAGCATCAAAGAGGCCAATACCAAGCCTGCCACCATTGCCCAGCGGCGCTTTAACACGGCGGTGTACAGCGGTCACCCCTATGGCAACGAGATGGTTGAGGCTACTTTGCGCAGCATCACGGTAGATGCCATGCGCAGCTTCTACACCAGCCATGTGCGCGCCTGCCGCGCTAAGGTCAGCATTGTGGGGGCGATATCTAAGGCTGATGCAACGCTGCTGGCCACGCAGCTGCTGGCTGGCCTGCCCCAAGGCGGTTGTGACGCTACAGCTGCTGTGCCCGAGGTGCCGCCACTGCAGGCAGCGCAAGACATTAAAGTGCCTTTTGAGTCAGCCCAAGCCCATGTGCTGATTGGCCAGCCAGGCTACAAACGCAGTGACCCTGATTTTTTTGCGCTGCTGGTGGCCAACCATATTTTGGGTGGCGGAGGGTTTACCTCGCGCCTCACGCGTGAGGTGCGCGAAAAGCGCGGCCTGACCTACGGCGTGTATAGCTACTATAGCCCCGGTTTACACGCAGGTGCTTTTGCCATTGGCCTGCAAACCCGGCCTGACCAAGCCGCCCAAGCGGTACAAATATCGCGTGAAGTGCTGGCCAGCTTTGTGGCCGACGGCCCTACTAGTGATGAGCTGCAAGCCGCTAAAGACAATCTGATCGGCGGCTTTGCGCTGCGCATAGATTCCAATAAAAAGCTGCTGGACAACGTGTCAAACATTGCGTGGGTTGATTTACCGCTGGATTATTTGCAGGGCTGGACGCAGCGTGTCGACAAAATCACCGCGCAAGACATTAAGGCTGCGCTGCAGCGCAAACTGCAGCCTGAAAAAATGGTAACCGTAGTCGTGGGGGCTGCCAATTGAAAGCAGTAAAAAATCAGCCCAAAGTCACTGCACCCAAAGCTCCTACAGCACCCACTGGGGCAGGCGAGGTGCGCCTGATTGGCGGCCTGTGGAAGCGCACTAAACTGCCTGTGGCCAAGCACCCCGGCCTGCGCCCCACGCCCGACCGCGTGCGCGAGACCGTGTTTAACTGGCTAGGCCAAGACATGACAGGGCTGCGCTGCGTGGATGCGTTTGCAGGCACTGGCGCACTGGGCCTAGAGGCGGCATCGCGCGGCGCCGCTGACGTGCTACTGATAGAGCCTGAGGCCAAGCTGATGGCGCAGCTGCAAACCATTAAAACCAAGCTCAAAGCCGACACCGTGCGCCTGCAGCGCGGTGACGGCATTGCTATTTTGAAAGCCTTGCCCAAGGGCAGTGTCGACGTGGTGTTTATCGACCCGCCTTTTGATGCCCCCATTTATGACAAAGCCGTAGCCGCTGCGGCCCATGCCGTTGCGCAAGGCGGCGCTGTCTACCTAGAGGCACCCAAGTCGTGGGCTGACGCAGACCTAGAGGCCTTTGGGCTGCGTGTGGTGCGCGCAGGCAAGGCGGGCAAGGTGCACTACCACCTGCTGCAGCTACTGCAACCATTGCAACCACAGCAGCCCTTTCACCAGCCTGCATAACGCCACACGAGTATCATTAGTCCCATGACACGCACCGCTATATATTCAGGCACTTTTGACCCTATCACCTTGGGCCATGAAGACGTGATCCGCCGCGCAGCAGGTTTGTTTGACCAGCTGATCGTAGCGGTAGCGGTAGCGCACCATAAAAAGACGCTGTTTAGCCTTGAAGAACGTATCAATAACGTCCAAGCTGCTCTTAAAAATATAGCAAATGTCAAGGTACTGCCCTTTGATGGGCTGATCATGGACTTTTGCGCGCAGCACCAAGCCAGCGCGGTGGTGCGCGGTGTGCGCAACATGACCGACTTTGACTACGAAACCCAAATGGCCGCCATGAACCGCAAACTGCGTGCGCAAGTAGAAACGGTGTTTTTGCTGCCCACCGCTGATCTGCAGTGCATCAGCAGCACCTTGGTGCGCGAGATCGGCAAGCTTGGCGGCAATGTTGGCACTATGGTTAGCCCGCACGTGGCCCAGGCGCTAGAAGCTGCGCACCGCCCCAGGCTACAGGCTTAACGCAGCAGGCAAGGGCACGTTATGGCTTTACTGATTACCGACGAATGCATCAACTGCGATGTGTGCGAACCCGAGTGCCCGAATCAGGCGATCTCGATGGGCGTCGACATCTATCAAATCGACCCGGCCCGATGCACCGAATGCGTCGGCCATTTCGATGTGCCGCAGTGTGTGCAGGTGTGCCCCGTGGATTGCATTCCGATCCACCCCGGTCACGTCGAGTCCAACGAGTCGCTCTGGGTGAAGTATCGGCGCCTGCAACAGGCGGCGCTGGCAGGCGCCGCCTCCGGCGCCTGAGCGATTGTTCAGCCGCGGTTGCGCCGATTTCTGTCGCCCGGGCGCGCAACGATGAAGTTCGTCGGGGTGCGCGCTTTCGCCGCGG